>JACRAM010000069.1 GCA_016213405.1 Bacteroidota bacterium | reverse complement strand
ACTTCTCAGCGTTCTCTGCGGGCTGTTTCTTTGCGAACTCTGCGGTAAAGGCTGTTAAAAAATACAGTAACCGCAGAGAGCGCGGAGATTTACGCAGAGAACCGCAGAGGAATTGAGATAGGTGCATTTTGTCGTACACCCATAAAAATCCCGCACATAATTTACCCCGTTGGATAAAAACAAATATCCTACGGGGTTTATCTGCCGGGTTATGCGTATGTTTGTAGGAACAAAGGCGCAACCTTTAACAGTAACTTTGTATCTTGACAATAAATCAAATACAATGAAAAAACTTTTTCTCATCTCGACAGCAGTTCTCGCGCTGACCGTTGCGCAGGGGCAGATAGCCGTAACTTTAACGGGGACAAGTCCTACTTGCGCAGGACAATGTGATGGAACTGCAACTGTAGTTCCTACTGGTGGTACTCCGCCTTTTTATTATATGTGGAGTCCTACCGGACAAACAACCCAGACGATTACAGGCCTTTGCGCAGGAACATATTCAGTTACCGTAACAGACGCCAATAGTGCGACTGCAACAGGAACAATTACTCTTACTCAACCAATCGTATTAAATGTATTTGTTTCAAGTATAAGTGCGAGTTGTAATGGTTGTTGCGATGGTTCTGCAATAGGAATTGTAAGTGGCGGAACTGCGCCTTATACTTACCAATGGTTTCCTAATGGTGCAACAACTGCCAACGCTACCGGATTATGTGCTGGCAACTATACTTTATGCGTTACAGACGCAAACGGATGTTATACCTGTGTTATTGCGACAATCACTCAACCCCTACTCGGACTGCCTGAACTAAATTCTTCGATAAGTTTTTCTATTTATCCAAACCCTTTTTCCACCCAAACAACTTTGCAGATTGACCCCGCCCAAAACGGGGCAGGCAATCTTTTACACAACGCAACCCTCACGGTTTACAATTGTTTCGGGCAGACAGTAAAACAATATAACAATATAACAGGTAATTCATTTACTTTCTTCCGCGACAATCTTCCAAGCGGGTTGTATTTTATTCGGCTTTCAACTCCCTCTCCCAGCGGGGGAGGGACACAGGGAGGGGGCGAGGTCACAGGCAAACTTGTAATCACGGATTGAGGCGCAGAAACTCAAACCCTTTTTCTCCAAAGTGTTCCAACACCTTCGGCAACACATAAAATAGTTTTTCCTTTGCCTTCACGCTGTCATGAAAAACAATGATGGAACCTTCGCGGGTATTGCTGAGCACATTCTTCAGGCATTTTTCTTTTGAAGTTTTTTCGTCAAAGTCACCGCTTAACACATCCCACATAACTACTGAGTACTGAGTACTGAGTAGTGAGTATTGAGACAACTTCATTCTGCCGTAGGGGGGACGGAACAATATATGCGAATGTGCGGATGAGGAAATGTGCGGATTGGTTTTCATCTGCACATCTGCATATCTGCCAATTTGCACATTGCATTTTTCAATATTCTCCAAATACTCTTTCGTCTTCGTTTTCCATCCGTTCAAATGATTGTAAGTATGATTGCCGATTGAATGTCCTTCAGAAATTATCTGCCGGAAAACTTCAGGATGCTTTTCAATGTTGGCTCCTATGCAGAAGAAAGTTGCTTTGGCATGGTGTTCTTTCAGAATAGCAAGCACTTGCGGAGTTACTTCAGGGATGGGTCCGTCATCAAACGTGAGAAAGATTGAGCCCCTCCCCGTCCCTCCCCGAAGGGAAGGGAGTTGCACACGCCATAAAGCAGACGGATATATTTTTCTTACCAACAGGTTTGGACGGGTGAAATACATGAGTAATGTTTTGCCCTAAATCCCTAAAGGAAATAAAGTCCCAAGTTCCAAATTCCAAATTCCAAGTCCCAAGAAATACAACATCGGCTGTTCCTTGGAATTTGGAATTTGGTTCTTGATGCTTTGGACTTCAACTTGGTGCTTGATACTTGGGATTTTCATTTTCTCCCTTTAGGGATGGGCTACTTATTTATGCATCGGCATTCCCTGTGGCTGCTGTGGCGGGGTAATAAAGCTTTCATACTTTTTGAATCTTGCTTCCAACTCTTTTGCCAGAGCATCTGCCCCAAAGCGGTGCGCATCAGAAATCAATTGCTGCATCATTTCAAGGCGGTCATCCAAATACGCCTGAAGCGCGCCTTGCTCTTTCTTGCGGACAGAAATTGCGTACTCGGTATCTCCTTCAACAATGTCGAAAAAGCGTTTTGAAATTCTTATCGCATCTTCTTTTCCATCCGCCATGTAAAATGCCTGAATCAAATAGTATGTATAAGTAATCGGGTCATAGTAATAAGGAACGTTTCTTTCAGGCAGCACTTCTTCTTCTTTCTTCAGCACTTTCAGCGCGGCTTCTTTCTTTCCTTCCTGAATCAATGACATGGCAAGCGTTCTCATCTGCATTCTCATGGTGAGCGCCATGCGCATGTTGTTTTCATCCATCCACACTTCATCTTTATCAAGCCCGCCCCATTTCGCTTTGTTCATCAGGTTGTCATACATGATGTCGGTGGCAACTCTTGGCTGCCCACCCTGTGGAGAGTAAGGAACCAGATGGTAGGCAAGAC
The DNA here is from genome assembly GCA_016213405.1 of Bacteroidota bacterium. Lineage (NCBI taxonomy): Bacteria > Pseudomonadati > Bacteroidota > Bacteroidota bacterium. The sequence continues at coordinate 104,962 of JACRAM010000069.1, read as the reverse complement.
CTTCTATCTGAAAATTCTTTTCGAGCCCGACAAATGCATCGGGACCAACTGTGACTGCAAAATAAACAGGGCGCGTCCAGTTGTTTGCCGCGAGAATGTCAAGCACGAGCAAATCATTTTTCATGATGTAGCTTTTTTTGCCCATGTCCCAGTCTATATAAGGAAGAATTTTCGGTTGAGTATTTTTAGCGAATGCATTCGTGTCGTTTGCGGCAATTTCTTTTTGGGCAGGATTGTCCGGAATATGCTGAAGAGTTTTCACAAAGTTGGCTGAATCAACTTTCAGGCGAAACTTGGTAGTAGGCAGATAGTTTATAGGAGTTGAGCCCCATGAAATTTTCGCCCGCTGGTCTTCGCTTCCCATGAAGTTCACCATTTCTTTCAAATCAAGAAACTCATCTTTCACTTCCTCGCGCGGACGGATGGGAACAAAATCACGGTTGCCTTGCGCGTATTTGCTTTGGTCAAGAAGAAGAGGAATAACATCCGAATCATATTGCTTTCTTCTCAACTGGTCAATGTACCAATCGGTGTTGGCGAGAGAAAGATTGATGACGCGCACATCGGTGCGGATGCCTTCCACTTCCTGCACATACCAGAGCGGGAAAGTATCGTTGTCGCCATTCGTAAAGAGGATGGCGTTCTGCGCACAGGAGTTCAGGTAGTCTGCGGCAAAATCTCTGCAGGTATATCTTCTTGCGCGGCTGTGGTCATTCCATCCTTCTTTTGCCATGAGAAATGGAACAGCGAGAAAACAAATGGCTGTTGTAAGTATCGCGCGCACCTTTTCGTTCGTCATTTTCTTTCCGAGAAATTCCCAGATAGCGGCAACTCCCATTCCAATCCAAATGGCAAACGCATAGGTGGAACCTGCATACGCATAATCACGCTCGCGTGGCTGATACGGATATTGGTTCAGGTAAATTACAATAGCGAATCCGGCAAGAAGGAACATCAGCATCACCACCCACCAGTTTTCTTTGTCGCGCTTGTAGTGATAGAGCAACCCGATCAATCCGAGCAAAAGAGGAAGGCAATAAAATTTATTGTTGGCTTTGCTTTGCGTAACGCTTTCCGGAAGTTTATCCTGCGGACCCAGGCGCCACTCATCCAGAAAAGGAATGCCGCTGATCCAGTTTCCTTCAATGCGGCTGGTAGATTCAATGCCGTGCCCCTGCACATCGTTTTGCCTTCCGGCATAATTCCACATGAAGTAGCGCAGAAACATATGGCTCATTTGGTATTTGAAAAAGTAAGTAAGATTTTCTCCAAAGGTGGGCTTGATTAACGTTTCGTATTCTCCTGAACCCGGGTTTCTCACTTTGATGGGAGTTCCTTTTATGTCTGCCCACGATTGATAGGCGCGCTCGTGGCTTCCCTGCTGGCTCCACATACGCGGAAAGAAAGTGCAGAAGCGCTTATCATAATTCGGAATCTGGTCTTTGCGGTCATCGGCAATCACATATTTTCCCGCTTTGTCATCGCGCACATAAATAGGTTTGCCATCCACATAGTGAGGAGTGGGATCGTTTTTATCCACGCTGTACATGGGTTCTGCCGCTGGGTCATCATCGTTTCCATAGTAAAGAGGCGCGTTGTAATATTGTCCGTAAAGAATGGGCCAGTCGCCATACTGTTCGCGGTTCAGGTAAGAGAGAAGAGATATGGCGTTCTCAGGATTGTTTTCGTCAATGGGAGTGTTTGCTTTGGAACGGATGATGAGAATGAAGAAAGAAGAATAACCGATAAGCAGGGCGGTGAAACATAGCACAGCCGTATTCCACAAAACTTTTTTTCTTTTTGCGGTAAACCGGAGCGCCCATACTATTGCACCGATAAGCACTACGAAATAAAAAATGGTGCCCGAGTTGAACGGCATTCCCATTGTGTTTACGAAGAAGAGTTCAAATTTTGCCGAGAGAGAAACAACGCCAGGAATAATTACGCTTTGCACAATTCCCAGAAGAGCAACAGAAACAATTCCCGCTATAATAAATCCTTTTTTTGTGACTTTATATTTTTTGAAATAGTAAACAAAACAAAGAACCGGAATCACCAGTATGCCGAGCAGGTGAACTCCGATGGCGAGTCCGAGCAGAAAGAAGACGAGAATAATCCACCGGTCAGCGCGCGGCTGGTCGGCAACCTGCTCCCATTTGAGCACAGCCCAGAAAATTATAGCAGTGAAAAATGCCGACATCGCGTACACTTCGCCTTCCACTGCCGAAAACCAGAACGATTCTGAAAAGCAATAGGCGAGTGCGCCAACTATTCCGCTTCCGAGAATGGCGAATATTTTTCCTTCGGTAAGTTCAGCGCCACCGCGCGTAATCATCTTTTTAATGAAGTAGGTGATAGACCAGAACAAAAACAAAATAGTGCCCGCACTGCAAAGCCCCGATAATCCATTCACCATCATGGCTACTTTGCTGGTGTCGCCAAACGCAAGAAGAGATGCAATTCTGCCGAGCATGATGAAAAGAGGCGCGCCTGGCGGGTGACCCACTTCTAATTTATAAGAGCAGGCAATGTATTCACCGCAATCCCAAAAACTGGCTGTGGGCTCAATCGTAGAAAGGTAAACAAACGCTGAAGCGATGAAAACAAGCCAGCCGGCAATATTGTTAAACTTCTGATATTTTTGTTCCACAGGCGAGGAATTTAGGATTCTCAGAATTAGGATTTCAGATTCCTGATTCCTGATTCTGAAAATCCTTAATAATTTGTTGGCGAATGTATGAAATATTTCACCCTCATAATTGCATTAACAATCTTTAACAATCAGTAATATTTTTATTTTTGCGTCCCATTGACCCATGGTGTAATTGGCAACACGACTGATTTTGGTTCAGTAGAGTCCAGGTTCGAGCCCTGGTGGGTCAACAACAGAAAATCCCGCACCCCCGAAAACATTCGGGATTAAGTGCGGGATTTTCTGTTGGTCTCGTCACAACAAGAATATCTTCAGAAATAAATTGTGCAAAAGATTGGCTCGTTATTAAAAATGATTGCACCGATAAATCTTTATGTTTGAGCAATTATTTTTCTATGAATCGATTTCTATTTTTTTGTTTTTCCCTTTTGACTTTTAACTTTGGTCTTTTGCCTTGTTTTTCACAGCCCGTTATCACTTACTGGAATAACGATTCCATTCATAAGAAATCAGAGGAGGATTTTAAAAACGGTGTACAGCACGGAAAGTTTACGCAATGGTACAAGGATGGCAAACTTGCCAAGGAAGGAAACTACAACATGGGATTGGAAGAGGGCGTTTGGAAAGCGTGGCATCCGAACGGGCAATTGCAGAGCCAGGAGAATTATGAGAAAGGGAAAAAAGAAGGAAAAGTTTCTTACTGGTATGAGAAGGGAAAATCCGCTCAGACAGGATATTACAAACAAAATCTTCCGGATAGTTTCTGGCTGGGATGGTTTGAAAACGCGAAGAAGAAAAGTGTGGAAAACTTTCGTGTGGTCGAATCGAAAAACAACTGGCTCAGCATCAGGCACGGAACCTTTCAATATTATTATTCAAACGGCAACAAGCAGAGTGAAGGATATTTTCAGTTTGACAAGGAAGAAGGAACTTTTACTCAGTACTTTGACAACGGTAAAAAAATGTTTGAAGGCGAATACAAAAACGGAAAGCGAGAAGGCAAATGGATGTATTATTACAAGAACGGTAATACCAAAGAAGAAAGAAAATATATTTCAAATAATGATTTCCTTGTGATGAATTTCTATACAGAGGATGGAAAACAGCAAGTAAAAGATGGAAACGGACTTTACATTTTTTATGATGTGCAAAACACAAAACTCAGAGAGGGCAATTTAAAAGACGGAAAAGAAAATGGTGAATGGTTTCTCTGGAGCCGAGATGGATGGAAAGAGCATCTCATAACTTTCTCCAATGGAAAAAAAGAAGGCAAGTGCGTTAATTATTTTCAAAGCGGAAAAACAAAAAGCGAAAGCGCTTATTCAAATGACAAAAAGAACGGCTACTGGAAATTTTATCGCGAAAACGGAAGTATTGAAATGGAAGGAACTCTGAAAGATGATTTGCAAAACGGAAAATGGATTTATTGGCACGACAACGGAAATAAAGAAGCAGAAGGCTACTACAAAAAGGATAAACAGGATAGTTTGTGGCAATACTGGTATTACAAAGGAGCAATATGGAAAAAAGGATTTTATAAGGACGGAAAGAAAAACGGTCACTGGGAATTTTATTATAAGGGCGGACAACAAATGGAAAGGGGGAAATTTATTGACGATAAGCAAGACAGTTTGTGGACTTCCTGGTTTGAAAACGGACAGAAAAAAGATGAAGGAAGTTTCAGCAATGGCGCGATGAACGGAAAGTGGATCGGTTGGTTTGATAATGGAATAAAAAATTATGAAGGTGAATACAAAGACAGCTTGAAGACAGGATTCTGGACCAACTGGTTTAAGAATGAAAAAATATATCAGCAGGGCAATTACCAGAAAGGATTGAAAGAAGGTGATTGGAAATTTTTCTATGATACAGGACTTTTAGAAAATGAAGGCAATTTTGTGGGCGGTGAGAAAGATGGCAAGTGGACTTACTATTATGAAACAGGCGCGAAGTATATGGAGGAAAACCACAAATTCGGAAAACTGGCTGGAGAAATAAAAACATGGGCGATGGATGGAAAGATTATCAGCGTTGGGCATTATGCCATTTCCCGCCCCAGCGAAAAAACAGAATGGATTAGTTTAAAGCATGGTGATTGGATTTTTTACGATGCAAAAGAAAATGTAATCCGAAAGGAAACCTATAAGAGCGGAGTAAAGCAGTAATTTTTTTTCCTTTTGTGTAGCTTGCGGGTATGTATATTTGCTTTTAATGAAACTTCCGATTTATCTCGATTATAACTCCACTACTCCGGTAGATCATCGTGTGCTGGAAGCAATGCTTCCGTACTTTACAGAAAAATTTGGAAATGCTGCGAGCAAAACACATTCTTTCGGATGGATTGCAGAAGCCGCAGTTGAAAAAGCGAGAGAACATGCCGCAAAACTCATTCATGCAACTGCGCATGAAATAATTTTTACTTCAGGAGCAACCGAAGCAATCAATTTCGCCATCAAAGGAGTTTTTGAAAATCATTCTTCCAAAGGAAATCACATCATCACCGTTTCCACCGAGCACAAAGCAGTTTTGGATACTTGCAAATACCTTGAAACAAAAGGTGCGCAGGTAACTTACCTGCCGGTTGACAGAGAAGGATTAATTAACCTTGATCAGCTTCGCGAAAGCATTACAGACAAAACCATTCTTGTTTGCGTGATGGTTGCGAACAATGAAACAGGAGTGATTCAGCCGATAAATGAGATTTCGAAAATTGTTCATGAGAAGGGAAGCATCTTCATGAGTGATGCAACGCAGGCAGTGGGGAAAATTAATGTGGATGTGGAAAGCGATGGGATTGATTTACTTTGTCTCTCAGCACACAAATTCTATGGACCAAAAGGAATCGGGGTTTTGTATGTGAGAAGAAAAAATCCCCGTGTGAGTTTACCTCCGCTCATTCACGGAGGCGGGCACGAGCGCGGATTAAGAAGCGGAACATTGAATGTTCCTGCTATTGTCGGATTAGGAAAAGCTTGCGAACTCGCGGAAAAAGAAATGTGGAATGACGCGCAACGGATTTCTGCTCTCAGAACCCTACTTGAACAGCATTTTCTTGGCTTAAAAAACGTTTTTGTAAACGGAAGCATCAAAAACCGCCTGCCAAATGTCACTAATCTTTTTTTTCAAAATGTGAAAGCCGATTCTCTCATCGCAAAACTTCCTGAGGTTGCTGTATCAGCTGGTTCTGCCTGTTCTTCCGAAATTCCTGAACCATCGTATGTTTTGAAAGCGATGGGAATCCCCGATGAAATGGCGTATTCATCCATCCGTTTCTCACTCGGAAAATTCACAACGAAAGAAGAAATAGATTTTGTTTGTGGAAAGATGAAAGAGAAAATAAAAGAGCTGAGGCGATAATTACTTTCCGAGCAACTTCTGATAATCATCGGCTGACAAAAGCATATTTATGTCAGCAAGATTTGAAACAGAAATTTTAATCAGCCATCCTTCACCGTAGGGGTCTTTGTTTACCAATTCAGGATTAGTATCAATTTTAGAATTGAGCTCCATTACTTTTCCACCAATCGGCATGAATAAATCAGAAACTGTTTTCACGGCCTCAATCGTACCAAACACGGCTTCTTTATCGAGCGTATCGCCTCGCGTGCCTATGTCAACAAATACGATGTCGCCCAGTTCTCCCTGTGCAAATTCGGTGATTCCGATATAAGCATCATTGCCTTCCACGCGAATCCATTCGTGATCCTTGGAATATTTCAGGTTGGATGGAAAATTCATAAAATGATTTTTATAGACTGCAAATATATAATTAGTTTTATTTCTTACTTTTTTAATTCCTTCAGCATTTTTGCAGTTCCGACAAACTCCGCAACTTCCTTATTATCCGAATGAAGAATATCCTTGCTGCTTCCTTCCCACCACTTTTGCCCTTTGTAAATAAAAATTACTTTATCGCCAATGTTCATCACTGAATTCATATCGTGTGTGTTCACGATGGTAGTGATGTTGAACTCCTGAGTGATTTCCTTTATCAGATCATCAATCACAACCGAGGTGAGTGGGTCTAATCCTGAATTGGGTTCATCGCAGAAAAGATATTTTGGACTCAAGGCGATAGCGCGCGCAATGCCCACGCGTTTTTTCATTCCTCCGCTGAGTTCAGAAGGAAAAAGTTTGTTGGCATTTTCAAGATTTACTCTTTTGAGACAGAAATTTACACGTTCCAGTTTTTCTTCTTCGGTCATATTAGTAAACATGGAAAGCGGGAAGCCCACATTTTCTTCTGCCGAAAGAGAATCAAAAAGAGCAGCACCCTGGAAAAGCATTCCCATTTCCTTTCGGATTTCTTTCCGCTGTTTGATTTTCATTTCTGAAAAATTTCTGCCATCATAAAAAACAGCACCGCTGTCTACTTCCTCTAAGCCTACAATGCATTTCATCAGCACGGTTTTTCCGTGGCCGCTTTCTCCTATGACTAGCGTGGTTTTCCCTTTCTCCGCGACAAGCGAAACATTTTTCAGAACCTGTTTCTGCCCAAATGATTTTGATATGTTTCGTACTTCAATCACGCCAGTAATAATTGAGTGAGAATGAAATTGAAAAGCAAAATCAGCAGGGAACTGTACACAACAGCCGTGGTGCTTGATTTGCCTACTTCTAAAGCTCCGCCTTTTGTAAAATAGCCATGATAGGCAGGAACGGAAGAGATGATGAATGCAAACACTACCGTTTTGATCAATGCGTAAATCACATTATAAATTCTGAAATCATATTGAATGCCATAAATGTATTCGTAAGGAGTAACAACATTTGTCAGCGTTCCAAACAACCATCCACCGATAATTCCTGTAAACATGCTGAGGACAATCAAAAATGGATTAATAAAAACTGCTGCAATTATTTTTGGAAGAATAAGATGTGATGCTGAATTAACGCCCATGATTTCAAGCGCATCAATTTGCTCAGACACACGCATGGTACCTATTTCAGAAGCGATGTTTGAACCGACTTTTCCTGCCAGAATCAGACTTACCAGCGTGGGCGCAAATTCAAGTATAACAGAATCTCTTGTGGTTATTCCAACTGCATAAAGCGGAATCCACGGGCTTTCAAAACCGAATGCTGCCTGAATGGTGATTACCGCTCCCATAAAAAGAGAAATAATCAATACGATGGGAATGGAGCTGACACCCAGCCGGTCAATTTCTTCAAAAATCCTTTTTCGGAAAACATGATTTTTTTCAGGTCGGTTAAATGACCTGATTACAAGCGTATAATACCTGCCGATATGAAAAAATATGTTTGAAATGAATGTAAGCATTTGTCTCTGCGAAAATAGGGAATAAATATACAGGCGAATCGTTGTATCTTTGTACTGCAATGTTAAAACGATTTTTTATACTGATTATTATCTGCATTCTCCTGTCTGGTTGTTATCTTTTTCGTCCGAAAAATAAATGCGCGGATTGTCCTTCATGGAAAAAACAGAAAGGACATGCTAATACAAATTCGTCATTTATCATTCGTCACTCGTAATTTAAGAATACCCTCTTTTAGGTAGCAAGAAGCAAATGCATTCATTAACTTTGTTTTGCTATGAAAAACGGTATTCCTCATACCCTCGCTGAACTTCGTTTGGGAGAAAAAGCAATCATTGATTCGTTTACGGATAAAGAAGTTTCGGTCAAATTGCTTGAGATGGGATGTCTGCCCGGAGAAGTTGTAGAACTGAAAAACATAGCGCCACTTGGAGACCCCATTGCAATCTTTGTGAGCGGTTACACGCTTGGACTTCGCAAATCAGAAGCTGCATCGGTCATTATCAGGCAAATAGAATAGCCATAACAGATTTTATTTCCCTTGGAAAAAGAAAAAAAAATAAAAATCGCATTGATTGGAAATCCTAATTGCGGAAAGTCCACACTTTTCAATATTCTAACCGGATTAAATCAAAGCACAGCAAATTTTCCGGGTGCAACGGTTGACAGGAAAACAGGAGTTGGCAAAATCAAAAATGTTTCGGTTGAGTTCACTGATTTGCCCGGTGCATATAGTTTGAACCCGAAATCGTATGATGAAAAAATTGCAGTTGAAATCCTGCATGACAAAAATAATTCAGATTATCCTGACCTCACTCTTTGTGTCGCTGATGCTTCAAATCTCAAGCGAAGTCTATTTCTTGCCACGCAAATCATTGATCTCAGAATTCCTGTTGTGATTGTGTTCAATATGATGGATATAGTTGAGAAAAGGGGAATGGAAATAGATGTGGATGCGCTTTCTCAAAAACTTGGCGTGAAAGTGATTCCTATAAGTGCGCGCAAAGAAACAGGGATTGATACCTTGAAGCTGGCAATTGTTTCACTGGTTGAAATTCCGAATCAGAAAATACTATCGGATGAAATTCTTGCTGGAAAAACAGACGAGCAAATAACCATTGAGCGTTACCGCGTCATCACAGAAATTGTTAAGGGTTCCATTAAATTCAAAGACCGGCAAGAGGAAGAAATATTTTCATCGCGAACCGATAAAATTCTTACGCATAAAATCTGGGGTTACGCCATTTTTCTTTTTGTTTTGTTTTTGATTTTTGAATCTGTGTTTGTTATTGCCGCCTATCCCATGCAGTGGATAGAAACGCTTTTTATTTTTTTCTCCAAGTGGGGAGCCGAGCATTTACCCAAAGGAGAATTTTCTGATTTGCTTGTAAACGGAATTTTTTCCGGCTTGAGCGGCATTGCTGTTTTTATTCCGCAGATTGCTCTTTTGTTTTTCTTCATAGCCATTCTTGAAGATACTGGCTATATGGCACGCGTTAGTTTCATTATGGATAAAATCATGCGCAAATTCGGATTGAACGGTCGCTCGGTTATTCCTCTTCTGAGCGGAGTTGCCTGTGCTGTTCCGGCAATTATGGGCACGCGCACTATCAGCAACTGGAAGGAACGATTAATCACTATCATGGTTACTCCTCTGATGAGCTGCTCCGCCCGGTTGCCTGTTTACACTCTTTTGATTGCGCTTGTTATTCCGTCCCAAAAAATGTTTGGATTTTTTAATATGCAGGGCGTGGTGATGATGGCGCTGTATCTCATCGGATTTCTTGCAGCAATCAGTTCAGCATTTGTAATGAAGTATATAATCAAATCAACGGAGCGCAGTTATTTTATCATGGAACTTCCGACTTATCGCTCTCCACGCTGGAAAAATGTCATGCTTTTGATTATTGACAGAGTCAAAGTTTTTTTGTTTGATGCAGGAAAGATAATCATCGCTATTTCCATCCTGCTTTGGTTTCTGGCTTCGCATGCTCCTGGAAATAAATTTGAAGAAATAGACAAACAATATGCATCGTATCCTCAACCCTGGCCTTATGAAAAAGTAACACAAACACAGATAGCTGCTGAAAAACTCGAAGCATCTTATGCAGGCATTCTCGGAAAATTTATTGAACCAACTATCAAACCTCTTGGCTTTGACTGGAAGGTTGGAATTGCCCTCGTTACTTCTTTTGCTGCGCGGGAGGTTTTTGTTGGAACTATGGCGACTATTTACAGTACGGGAGACGGCAACAACGGACTTTCAATCAGAGAGAAGATGTCTGCCGAAATAAACCCCGAAACAGAAAAACCGAGATATAGTTTCGCAGTAGGAATTTCGCTGATGCTGTTTTATGCTTTCGCCATGCAGTGCATGAGCACGCTGGCTGTTGTTTACCGCGAAACAAAAAAATGGAAATGGCCTGTCATTCAATTCATTTATATGAGTATTCTTGCTTACCTCGCGAGTTTTACTGCATACCATTTTTTCAAGTAAGATATCTCGGAGTATTTTTGCAGTTGCAACCCTGATTTTGTCGAAGGGATTTTTTTCTTATGAACCAAGTAGACCGAAATAAATCCATCCTTAAAAAATATATTCCTGAAAAATCTATTGACACGATTACGGAATGGATTTACAAATACAATTTCAAATTAAAGGTTAAGAAATCCCGCAGTTCAAAAGAAGGCGATTACATGCCTCCGCATAACGGCAAGAATCACACCATCACCATCAATCACGACCTGAACAAGTATGCGTTTCTTGTCACGCTCATTCATGAAGTTGCACATCTTGTTACATGGGAGAAATATAAAGAGAGAGTGAATCCGCATGGCAAAGAGTGGAAATCAGAATACAGTAATCTTCTGAATTATTTTTTGCGGAACGATAAATTACAGAACGAAGAAGAAAAACTATTTCCAAAAGAAATCTTTTTAGCTCTTCACAAACATACGATGAGTCCTTCAGCGGCAAGTTGTTCAGATTTGCACTTATCGCGTGTGCTGAAAAATTTTGATGCTGATTCTGAAACAGTATACCTTGAAAAAATCTCTGCCGGCTCTTCTTTCAGGATTATTTCATCAGGAAGAAAACAGTCAAAGGATACATTCATCAAGGGAGAAAAAAGACGGACCCGCTTTAAATGCATTCACACCCGAACGAAACGCGAATACCTGATTCACGCGTTATGTAAAGTGGAACTGTCAGGATTTTCATAGGAGAAATATAAACTTCTGTTTGGGATTAATTCCTATTTTAGCAGCATCAATAAAAAACACTTTATGAACGTTGCAACTACTCCCGTTTCAAAGGAACTTATCATTTCTGATATCGCTGAAAACATCATCGGCTCTGAGATTCTCAAACTTGCCTGGGAAGTAAACGATAAAATTAAAAAAGGAGAAAAGATTTATAACCTGACAATTGGTGATTTTAATCCCAAAATTTTCCCTATTCCTGCAGAATTGAAGAGAGAAATTATTGCTGCTTATGAAAATGGCGAAACTAATTATCCGCCTGCTGAAGGTGTTCCTGAATTGCGAAATGCGGTCTGCCATTTTCTGAATCGCCTTCAGGGGTTTGATTTTAAACCTGAGAATATTATCATTGCCTGTGGAGCACGCCCTGTGATTTATTCCATATACAAAACCATTCTTGATCCGGGCGATACAGTAATTTTTCCTGTGCCATCATGGAATAACAATCACTATGTTCATCTTTCCTCTGCAAAACCTGTCCTTATTGAAACATCGGTTGAAAATTATTTCATGCCTTCAGCTGTTGATCTTAAAAAGCATATAAAGAATGCAACATTGATTTCGCTATGCTCACCCTTGAACCCAACGGGTACAACTTTTTCTAAAGAAACGCTTGCTGAGATTTGCGATTTGATTTTAGAAGAGAATGCCAGACGAGAAAACGGACAGAAACCTCTCTACCTGATGTACGACCAGATTTACTGGACACTCACTTTCGGGAATACAAAACATTATGACCCTGTTTCGCTCCGACCGGAAATGAAAGATTACACCATTTTTGTTGACGGGATTTCAAAAGCATTTGCTGCAACAGGAGTACGTGTAGGGTGGGGAATGGGTCCGAAAAAAATTGTGGATAAAATGAAATCTATGCTCGGACATATTGGAGCATGGGCTCCGCGTCCTGAGCAAATGGCAACTGCGCGTTACCTGATGAATGATTCAGCCGTTGACGGCTATCTTTCAGATATCAGAAAAAAAGTGAATGACCGCTTGGTTGGATTTCACAAAGGATTTCAGAGTTTGAAGAATGAAGGATTTAAGGTCGATTCTATTGCTCCTCAAGCGGCAATTTATCTCACCGTCCAGTTTTCTTTGCACGGACAAAAAACTTCTGACGGAAAAATTCTTTCCACAACAAAAGATGTCACAAAATATATTCTTGACGAGGCAAAAGTTGCCCTGGTTCCTTTCTATGCATTTGGCGCTTCGGAAGAATCAAGCTGGTATCGCCTGTCTGTGGGAACTTGCAGGCTGGAAGATGTGGACGGCATCATCATGAATCTTCGCAATGCACTTAATAAACTGACACAGCCATTCTGAACTTGTTTCAGAATCATTTTTTAGTTTAGAAAAATGCCAATGAAAAATAATTACTGCGTGATAATGGCTGGCGGAATCGGAAGCCGTTTCTGGCCTATGAGCCGCACCGCGCATCCCAAGCAGTTTATAGATATTCTTGGAATCGGCAGAACTCTTTTGCAAGCCACCTTTGACCGATTTCTTTCCATTTGCCCGAAGGAAAATATTTTTATTGTGACGAACGATGCATACAAAAGCCTGGTGATGGAGCAATTGCCGGAACTCAAGATTGAAAATCTTCTTTGCGAACCTGCCAGAAAAAACACAGCGCCTTGCATCGCTTACGCTTCCTACAAAATTTATTCTCAGAACAAAAAAGCAAATCTTATTGTCGCGCCTTCCGATCATCTTATTCTGAAAGAACAAACATTTGCCAAAGCGGTAAAATCCTGTTTTAGAAAATCCAAATCGGAAGATTGCCTGATTACGCTTGGCATCCGACCCACCCGGCCTGATACCGGCTATGGCTATATTCAATTCATTGAATCACCCGTAAAAGAAAAGGACAGACGAATTAAAAAAGTCAAAACATTTACGGAGAAGCCTGATGCTGAGATGGCAAAGTTTTTTTTGCAGAGCGGAGATTTTTTATGGAATGCCGGAATTTTTGTATGGTCAGCAAAAAGTATTGTGAAAGCATACCAGAAACTTCTTCCGGAAATGGCAAATGTGTTTTCTTCTGTGAAATATAATTCTTCAAAAGAAGAGGAGGGAATAAAAAAAGTATATGCTGAATGCAAAAATATTTCTGTTGATTATGGAATTCTGGAAAAAGCTGATAATGTTTATGTGCGTTCTTCGCTTATTGGCTGGAGCGATTTGGGAACCTACGGCTCGCTTTATAACCATATCAAAAAAGATGATGACGATAATGCAATTGTTGGGAAAAATGTAATGATGTATGGAAGTAAAAATTGCATTGTGAATATTTCAAAAGATAAATTGGTGGTGGTGGAAGGGCTGAAAGATTATATTATTGTGGAATCAGACGACATCATTCTCATCTGCAAAAAGCAGGACGAGCAGCGCATCCGCGATTTTGTAAATGATGTTAAATCTAAAAAAGGGGAGCGGTTTGTTTAACCCTTTGTTCGTCAACTGACGATTGTGCGGGGTTTAATCAACCAGTATCAGTTTGCCAGTTGCGAAAATTTTTTCGTCAGAAGTTATTTTGTAGAAATAAACTCCGCTCATCAGATTTCCTCTTTCAAGTTTTACGTTTCGGGTTTCGAATTTCGAGTGTAAAACCAATCTGCCAAAAATATCATAGAGTTTTATACTCTGGTGTTTAAATGTATACCCCTGAATCGAAATCATGGTTTCTGTTGTGAACGGATTTGGACTGATAACCACAGAAACATTTCCTCCCGAGAATTCATTTATTCCCAAACACGGACTGACATAAACCGTATCGTACACAGTGATAGAACAAGAATCGCTGTTATAATAGGTATAAGCAATAAAATGTATTCCGTTTGAAACACTATCAGCTAAAAATGATCCTCCGTACACTCCGTTTCCTGAATAAATTCCGCCAGCAGGTAATCCGCCTGAAAGAAGAATTGAATCATCGTGGCAGAAAGTATCCACCGGGAAATTCAGCGTTACTGTTGGAAGAGAATCCACATAAACTGTTTTAATAACAGTATCTACGCACCCATTTGAATTATTAACAATCAGCGAAATAGTTTGTGTGCCGCTTGATAGAAATGTATAGGAAGTATTTCCTTTTGTGGTATCATCCGTAATTCCATCGTTGTTAAAATCCCAGCCATATGTATAATTTGCGCTAGTGTCAAGATTCGTGCTGAGGTCGGTAAAAGTGGTAGGGTTATTCAGGCACACAGTGTCGGAAGTGAAATCAGGCACAGGAATGAAATTACAAATCACAAAAGACTGCCAGTCATACAAACTCCATACATTCATTGTATCGCGTACGCGCAAAAATAAACTGTGAAACCCAGTTGTAAGAGGTGCAGAGGGAAGAGTATCAGTTAAAAAAATGCTGTCGGCAGGAGAAAAATTTGCTATAGCAATTCCGTTTCCTACTCCGGGGTCAGTATCATAAAAATATTCTGCTGACTCAATGGGATAAGACGCGGGGACTGATTGAGCAATTGTATCATATAAATAAAAATTAGTTCCTTCATATAAGCTCCAGACAGCGTTCGTATCCATTACTCTTGCAAATAAATTGTGAAAGCCGGGCAACAGTCCTGTTGTGGGAACAATAACCGTATCAAGCGTTGAGTCACCGGGGGCAATCGTGATCGTGATTCCATTGTTGACTCCCGGGTCGGCACTAAAAAAATATTCTGAAGAATCAATGGAAGCAGATGCGGTCATAGCAGTATCGTATATAAAAATAAGTCCTCCCTCATATAAACTCCATACGTTATTAGTGTCCTTCACCCGGAAGAAAACGAAATGAAATCCGGAATTTAAACCATTTGTATTTACATAGAGAGAATCAGTTAATGAATCTCCTGCTGTAATCGAAATCGACATTCCATTTCCTGTGCCAGGATCTGCATCAAAAAAATATTCGGCAGAATCAATGGTTTGAGCAGAACAAAATCCGGAATTCAGAATCCAGAATCCCAGAGTAAAAAGAAATATGTAAACTGTTTTTTTCAATGCAGAAAAATGATTCACTAAAAATTAATTTTGTTTCTTAGCTTTAATGATAACATGCAAACTGTCTCCTGCAGGAATCATAGGATTCAGAATGGAAACTAATTTCATCTGAGGAATAGCTGGGCTTCCCGTCATATCCACAAAAGGCATGGCACCACCATAAATTCCCAGGTCAGTTCCATCTGTGCCGGCATTTTTCCCTGGCGATGTCGCCTGTAAGGAAAAATCGTAGCTATAACTGAATGAAGTAGAAGCGACATTTGTATACAGAGGATTCTGAGCAAGTATATTTCCGCTGCCTGAATTTGTTCCGAAAGGAATAGTATCGTAGGCAGTTTGATAGGTGATATTATTGTTGAATGTATTAGTGTTCACGTTGGCTCCCTTGGGAGACGAGCCGCTGAAAATATTATTTGCAATGAGCGCGTTGCTTAACGTAGTGAAGCAGGTCAGAGGCGAAGTGCCGAAGAAAATATTATTAGCAATAAGCACAGAAGGTTGATTGGATGTAACAATGCTTGCGTTATTGAAAATATTGTTTCGGATGATGACGTTTGAATTATTGCTGACGGTTACAGAAGAGGAGTTAATGATGTTGTTTTCAATTGTCCAGCCTTTTCCTGTAATTATGATTTTTGAGCCACCCGAGATAAAATAATTTCTACTCACGAAAATATTTTTTGTTCCTCCTGAACCTCCAAAACCCGAAACACGGTTCAGTTTAAATCCGATGATTTTTGTGCCGGACGCTCCAGAAATTCCGTTTATTGTATCCAGCAGAATGATTCCTATTTCAGAGATAAGATTATTTGTTTTATTCGGGTTGTGACCTGTTC
Organism: Bacteroidota bacterium; assembly: GCA_016213405.1. Classification (NCBI taxonomy): domain Bacteria; kingdom Pseudomonadati; phylum Bacteroidota; species Bacteroidota bacterium. Next base: position 88,934 of record JACRAM010000069.1, on the reverse strand, counting down.
CCAAAAGAGTTAACTGTTTTTTTATGGATACGTTGCTATAACTGGTTGCGGAACCGTGTACATAAATACTATCGCCTGCGGAAGCAGAATCAATTGCCGTTTGCAGGCTGGTGTATTGCCCGGGGCTGTTGGAATTGTTGTTGACGGTGAGCACTCCTGCTTTTGAAAAAAAAGCTAATGCACAAGCAACTGTAAGGGTGGAAATCTTTTTCATGTATGTGAATGATTAATGAAGAACACAAATGTAATTTTTTTTATCTTTGGGTAAAATGAATTAGCCACAAAAATCTCAATAAATATGAAAACAACAATTTTATCACTGTCAGCATTGACGGTTGCATTTTTTACCTTCAATTCAAATGCATTTGCTCAGAAAAAAGCCAAGGACAAAGTTCTGGCGAATAAAACGTATACTGTTGATATGACCGAAACAACTGCCAAGAAAGCAGGTAAAACCGAAACAGATGAAATAAGTTTTAAAAGTGAAAAACTGAATTCAAAGTTTATGACTTCGCAAAACCATTTCCCTGCAGCAACGTACACTGTTTCGGTAGATTCTTCTTCCGAAAGTATGGATATTAGTTTTCAGTCAGATGGAAAAAGTCCTGATGGAGAAGAAATTAAATGGGAGGGAACAGTTACTGACAAAGACATTGAGGGAACAGCTATAATTTCCAAAAAAGGAAAAACGAAAAAAGAATATTCTTTTACAGGAACATTAAAAGAGAAACCAGTAAAGGCGAAGTAATTACTTTAAGCTTCCCGTCATATCTTCAGGCCTTACCCACTGGTCAAATTGCTCTGCACTAACTAATCCGAGCTCAATTGCTGCTTGTTTCAATGTTTTATTTTCCTTGTGTGCTTTCTTGGCAATCTTAGCAGCATTCTCATAGCCAATATGCGTGTTCAGCGCAGTAACAAGCATCAGGGAATTATCCAAATGTTTCTTGATGATTTCCATGTTAGGTTTAATTCCAACAGCGCAATTTTTTTCAAATGAAACGCTGGCATCGCCAATCAAGCGAGCTGATTGCAAAACATTTGCCGCAATAACAGGTTTGAAAACATTCAGTTCAAAATGTCCGTTCATGCCTCCTATTGAAACCGCCACGTCATTTCCTATCACCTGAGCGCAGACCATTGTCATGGCTTCGGGCTGAGTGGGATTTACTTTTCCGGGCATGATGGATGAGCCGGGTTCGTTATCCGGAATAATTAATTCTCCTATTCCGCTTCTTGGCCCTGAAGAAAGAATGCGAATATCATTTGCGATTTTCATCAATGATACTGCTGAACGTTTCAATGCGCCACTCAATTCAACCATCGCATCGTGTGCGGCAAGTGCTTCAAATTTATTAGGAGCTGTAACAAAAGGAAGTCCGGTAAACTCAGCGATTTTTTTTGCAACCAGAACATCGTAACCCTTAGGTGTGTTCATTCCCGTTCCCACTGCTGTTCCTCCAAGTGCAAGTTCACGCACCATTTCCAGAGCGCATTTAATCGCACGGATGCTGTTTGCCATCTGTTGTGTATACCCTGAAAATTCCTGCCCGAGTGTGAGCGGAGTGGCATCCATGAAGTGAGTTCTTCCGGTCTTTACAATATTTTTGAACTCATCCGATTTTTTCTTCAGCGTGTCATGCAGAAGTTGCATGCCGGGAAGAGTGATGTCATGTACTTGCTTGTAAGCGGCAATGTGCATGGCAGTCGGATATGTGTCGTTAGAAGATTGAGATTTATTCACATCATCATTCGGATGCAAAACTTTTTTCTCATCCGTAAGTTTTCCTCCAGAAAGAACATGCGCACGGTAAGCAATCACTTCGTTGGCATTCATGTTGCTTTGTGTGCCGCTTCCCGTCTGCCAAATCACAAGAGGAAACTGCTCGTCCAATTTTCCGGCAAGAATTTCATCGCACACTTTGGATATTAAATCTCGTTTTTCTTGTGAAAGAACTTTCAATTCAAAGTTTGCATGAGCGGCAGCTTTTTTCAGATACGCAAACGCATAAATGATTTCTTTTGGCATACTCGCCTCGGGACCAATTTTAAAATTATTTCTTGAGCGCTCTGTCTGCGCGCCCCAGTATTTATCGGCTGGCACTTTCACCTCGCCCATCGTGTCGTGTTCGGTTCGGAAATCCATAGTTACTCAGATTAGAAATTGATAATAATATTTGTATAAATTGTATTGCACTAATTTAGTATGCAATAATATGAAATAGCAGATTATAAATTACTGATTACACTCACAATTTTCTTCAAATAATTTTTTCTTTTCTCCTCACCCACAAACGGCACAGACCAGAACTGAACTATTTTGCATTTGAAAATATTGAAACAGAAACTAAGGAAACCAAGGATGAAACGATACTTCACCGCGTTCACATAAATAGTTTTTACAGGAAAAGCCGGTGCGCCATGTGTGATGAATGCGGTTACGCGTTTATCAGTCAAATGACGGATGGGCATTCCGTACACTCCGAAAAGATGTTTATAATGGTAAGCAAATCCCACAGTAAAAACTTTATCGCAGAAACCTTCCAGTATTGCAGGTGCGCGAAACCACCACACAGGAAAAATAAAAATGATATTGGTTGCTTTCTTAATCATTTTCTGAAACTCAATCGTCTGCTCAGAAATTTTTCCCTTCAGCTCTTCCAGTGAAAGCACAGGATTGTAATTGATTCCGTAAAGGTCAATGACTTTGTAAGGAATATTTTTTCTCGCAAGTGTACTCATCACCTGCTTCAGCATCGCATAGTTGAAACTTTTTGAATCGGGGTGCGCGTAAATAATTAAATACATTGTTATTCTTAGTCATTGGTCATTAGTCACTGGTTATTGGCTGTTGCTAATGACTATTTTATTTTTTCCCCACCACCAGTTCAATCATCTCTTCTTTTTTCAGATACTTGTTGGCAAGTTCCATGATTTTTTCAGGAGTGATGGTGCGGATGGTTTCGATGAAGGTGTTGTAATAATCGTAGTCGAGCCCGCTGAAATAAATGCCTTTGAAACGGTCGGCAAGCGCAAAGGGTCCGTCAATGCTTCGGAGAAAAGCTCCGAGCATATAATTGCGCACCAACGCCAGCTCGCTTTCAGAAACTTTTTCGGTTTGCATCCGGCTGAGTTCAAAATAAATTTCTTTGATGGCATCTTTGGTTACTTCCGCTCCTACTTCGGTGGAGATGGTGAAATACCCCGCGTGACTGAACGACACCACCGCAGAACCGATTCCGTAAGTATATCCCTTGTCTTCGCGGATGTTCGCCATCAATCTTGAACCAAAGTATCCGCCAAAAATAGTATTCACCACCTGCATGGCGCAATAATCAGGATGCGGTTTTGTGAAAAGCATTTTGCCGATTCGGATAGCAGATTGAAGTGCGTCTTTTTTTTCTTCAAGGAAAGAGCCGCCTGAAGCCCCACCTAAATCCTCCCCATTAGGGAGGACTTTCACGCGTGAAGCCCCCTCTAATGGAGGGGGTTGGGGGAGGCAGCCGAAGTATTTCTCAATAAGTTTGAGCGTGGAATCCGTCACATTTCCGGCAGCTACTATGATGGTACCTTTTGCAGTATAAGTTTTCTTATAGAAATTATAGGCATCTTCTTTTTTCAGTTTGTCGAAATCATCTTCCATTACATTGTGCCCGTAAGGGTGGTCATTGCCAAAGAGAAGTTCAGCGAATTTTTTACGGGAAACAAAACTTACCTTTTTATTATTGACGATGAAAGATTGTCTTTTGTTCTGCAAATAAATATCCCATTCATCTTGCGGGAAAACAGAATCAGAAATCAGTTCTTCAATGACAGACAACACATGAGGCAAATGCTTGTTCAGAGAATGAACTCCCACTACCGCAAAGTCATGAGTGATTTCTGTATGCAGAAACGCTCCATAGTAATCCAACATCTCAGAAATTTCTTTTGCACTGCGTTTGGAAGTTCCTTCATTCAGCATGGTGCTTGCCGCAGAACCCACCAGCGGATAGGTCTGATGCCACATTCCCGCAGGAAAAAGCAATTCAATCTTTACCAGATCCTGCGTGCCGGCTTTGATATGATAAACGGGGATTCCATTTTTCAGCTTGGTCTCTGAAGCGCGGAGAAGGTCAATCTTCTTTATCTGATTTACCTGCGGGCTTTTGTTTCGGTCTACTACTTCCATAGGTTATCAATTATTTTTCGCCAGATAATACAACGTTGAACAATTCTCCTTTCTGAATATCTGTTTTGCCTGCTGCTGAATCTGTTCGGTGGTGACTGCAAGATATTTTTCGGCTTCGTGATTTGCCAGTTCGGCATCGCCAAACAATTCTGATACAGCAAGGTTGAGCGCTTTGTTCATGATGTTCATCTCGGAAAATTCCAGCGTGGCTTCTACCTTGTTCTGCACCTTCTGCAATTCTTTTTCCTGCACTTTCTCCTTTTTCAGTTTCTCCAACTCTTCGGCTATTGCTTTTTCGGCATCTTCCATTTTCACTCCGTTCAAAAGCTTTCCGCTTATCACAAACATTCCTTTGTCAAAACTGTCATCCGCATAGGCGCTGAGTTCGGAAAACATTTTCTTGTTCTTCACGAGTTGGTTGTACAGGCGCGAAGAACTTCCATCCGAGAGAATATCAGAAAGCAGATCCACGGTGTAATATTCCTTGTCCTTGCGTGAACACATGTGGTAGGTTTGATAAAGCGCATTGAATGGAACTTCGCGCTCCGCAGTGAGCGAACGGAATTCTTTTTGTTCAGGTTCCGCAGGCAGGTTGCGTTTGTTTTCAGGTCCTCGGGGAATAACACCAAACCATTTTTCAGAAAGTCGTTTCACCTCTTCCAGCGAAGTATTGCCTGACAAAACCATAATGGCATTGTTCGGGCAATAAAATTTTTTAAAGAACGCGCGTACATCTTCCATCTTCGCTTCTGCTATGTGAGAAATATCTTTCCCTATCGTATCCCACAAATACGGATGCACTTTATACACCATCGGGCGAAGGAGCAACCAGATGTCTCCGTATGGCTGGTTCAGGTATCTCTGCTTGAATTCTTCTATCACCACATTGCGCTGAACCTCTAAACTTTTTTCGGAGAACGCGAGCGACAACATACGGTCGCTCTCCAGCCAGAAAGCCGTTTCAAGATTTGCCGTGGGAAGGGTGAGATAATAATTAGTAATGTCATTCGAAGTAAAAGCGTTGTTTTCTCCTCCTACTCTTTGCAATGGTTCATCATAACTGGGAATGTTCACGCTTCCGCCAAACATCAGATGCTCGAACAAATGCGCGAAACCCGTGCGGCTGGAATCTTCATCTCGCGCGCCCACATCATACAAAATATTCATGCACACGAGAGGTGTGGAACGGTCTTCGTGATAAATAACGCGAAGCCCGTTAGCGAGAGTGAATTTTTGAAAATGTAAACTCATAGGAACAAATGTCGCATAAATCAATTAACTTTGAACAAGAATTTTTGAGCCATGTCGTTTGCAGATGATATAAAAAATGTTTTCTCCCGAAGCGGAAGCGGGCTGACGAGGATTATCCTCATCAACGTAATTGTTTTTTTAATCGTCAATATTATTGACGCGCTGATAAAATTCAATGGAGGCGGGCTTTCACTTACTTACTGGCTGGCAATTCCCGGAAATGTTTCTCTTGCTCTCACGCACGCGTGGACGTGCCTCACATATATGTTTCTGCACGAAGGACTGATGCACATTCTCTTCAACATGCTCTGGCTTTTCTGGATAGGAAAAATTTTTGTAGAGTATCTGGGAAGCAAGCGGTTGGTAGGAGTTTATTTGCTGGGAGGATTGAGTGGAGGAATTCTATACCTGCTCATGGCTGTGATTGCACCCTTGTATTTTTACAACACATTTTTACTTGGCGCTTCAGCAGGCGTAATGTCGGTGGTGATTGCTACTGCAGTGCTTCTTCCTGATTACGTAATTCAACTTATGTTCTTTGGACCTGTCCGCCTGAAATATCTCGCGCTTGTTTCATTCATTCTCACCAGCGTACTTGACATTTCACAAAACACAGGAGGAAAAATCGCGCACATTGGCGGAGCATTGTTTGGCGTTCTTTTCATACTTCAATATAAAAGCGGAAGAGACATTACAAAACCTGTTAGTGTTTTTTTAGATTGGATGCAATCTCTTTTCTTGGGAAGAACAAAAATAAAAGTAAGCTACCGAAGAAAACCAAGCGATGAAGATTACAACCAGAATCAACGGGCAAAGCAAGCAAAGATTGATGCGATACTTGACAAGATTTCGAAATCAGGATACGAAGCGCTGACGAAAGAAGAAAAAGATTTTTTGTTTAAGGCAAGCGGGCGGAACTAGCAGATGCAAACGGATAAAAACGGATACATCCGTTTGAATCATCCTTAATCCGTCTGAATCATTTATGAAAAAACTAAAAACCATATTATCCATTTTCTTTCGGATTGCTTATTTCATTTTTCTACTCTCTTTACTTCTCTCCTACTTCGCCCCTTACGCAAATCCAAAACCATTCTGGCTGTTTGCTTTTTTCGGGCTGGCATATCCATGGCTTCTTATTGTAAATGTTTTGTTTCTCATCTGGTGGATTATTCGATGGAAGAAACTATACTGGCTTTCATTGATTGCCATCCTCATCGGCTGGAATGACATGAAAAACTTATTTCACTTCGGTAGCGGGAATCAAAATACAAAAGGCGGAATCAAAGTTCTTTCTTACAATGTCCGCAACTTTGATTTATACAACTGGACTCACAACACAGAAACGCGCAACAAGATTTTTTCCTTCCTGAAAAACGAATCGGCTGATATTGTCTGCCTGCAGGAATTCTTTCAGGGTGACAGCGGCTATTTTGAAACGCTGGACACGCTGATTGAACTCACTCAATCAGTAGACCATCACGTTAAATATACCCTCACGCGCAGGAAAACAGATCATTGGGGCATAGCCACTTTCAGTAAATATCCCATCCTCTTCAAAGGAAAGATTCCTTTTAAATACAAAAGCAACAGCATTTGCATTTTTTCTGATTTAAAAATCGGTGAAGATACCGTGCGTGTGTACAACATGCATTTGCAGTCCATCAGTTTTGGTTATGCTGACTACAGATTCATTGAAGCGCTGAAAAAAAATAATGATACGCTGGATGTGGAAGACATTGAGATTGCTTCAAAAAATATTCTCAGGCGGATCAAACACGCCTTCATCAAGCGGGCAACACAAACAGAAAAAATTCTAGCTCACATCAACGCCTGCAAATATCCTGTCATCATTTGCGGTGATTTCAACGACACTCCTTTCTCCTATACGTATCATGCCTTCGCGGAAAAATATCTTGATTCATTTATGGAAAGCGGAAGCGGCATCGGCAATACGTATATCGGAGATTTTCCTTCTTATAGAATTGATTACATTTTTCATTCTTCACAATTTACTTCCTCAAACTTTGAAATTCATTCGGAGGAATTGTCTGATCACTATCCTGTAAGTTGCACCCTCAAGCCCCTCCCGTCCTCCCCATTGGGGAGGTGAAAATTCCTCGCCTATATTTTTGCTAAAAGTCCTCCCTAGCGGGGATGATTTAGGCGGGGCTTTTCTTTTTACTTCTTCTTCACCCTTTTCAGGTTCAGCAGATTCATGGGGTTCAGCGTGAAGTTTTCGATCTTGTTGTTTACAAGACGAAACACCTGATCATAGAAAAGCGGAACGATAGGCGCTTCTTCAATTAATATTTTGTCCATCTCTTTATAAATCTCAAAACGCTTTGTATTATCTGATTCATGCAAGGACTCTTCAAACAACTCATCATACTTTTTATTCTTGAAATGAGTGTAGTTGGGACCTTTCGGAGAAAGATTTTTACTATAGAAACAAGCGAAGAAGTTTTCCGCATCCGCATAATCCGCCACCCATGACTTGCGGAAAAAATTCACCTGCGCGTTGGCAATAATTTCCAGTTGAACAATGGGGCGGTTCAGATAAATCTTTACAGGGATTCCAATTTCTTCCAGTTCATGCTCAACAAACTGGCTGAGTTCAAGATATTGCTCGGTAACATTCAACGTGATTTCATCAATTCCTTTTCCGCCAGGAAACCCTGCCATCTTCAATAGTTCGCGTGACTTATCAGGATTATAAGTATAACCCTGAAGCGTTGAATCAAACGATGGCATTCCTTTGGGAATGAAACCCTGCGTGGCAGAAGTGCCTATGCTGTTTCGCAAATGCTTCACAATTTTTTCCCGGTCAATCGCATAGCCAATCGCCTGCCTCACTTCTTTTATTCTTAACGGAGATTTTTTCACGATGGCAGAATCCATGTCAATCATAAATCCGAGATAATCCGTTTTCAGATAGGAACCCGTTTGCATTTTGAATTTGCCTGCGTATTCAGGTTTCAGTTTTCCTTCTTTATCAATAATCAAATCAATATTCACCATGTCAGCGCCCGAAAGCATATCCGCATCTCCTTTTTCAAAATCAATGAATGCGTTCTGTTTGTCTTTGATGAAATTCACCGTGATGCCATCCAGGTACGGCAATCTGTTTTCGCCATCTCTCTCAAAATAATTTTCATTCTTCACCAGAACCAGTTTCACACCTTCTTCCCATGCCTTGAATGCAAAGGGTCCGGTTCCTACAGGATTTCTGCGGAAGTCAGGTCCGTAATGCTCCGCGATTTCATTCGGAATCACAGAACAATATTGCATGGTGAGAATGTTCAGAAACGGAGGAAACGGCTCGTTGAGATAAATCACGAACGTGGAATCATCCGGTGCGATGAAACCAAGATTATCACTTCGCTCATCCCGTGCAATATTGGAAAAAAGATATTTCGCACTCTGCTCCTCGTCCATATCCATCAGGCGGAAAAGCGATAGGACAAAATCCTGCGCCACCACTTTTCTCCCTTTCCCATTCGGAAAAAAAGGATGGTCATGAAAGAAAATATCGTTGCGCAAATGAAACGTATAAACCTTTCCGCTGTCAGAAATTTCCCAGCTCTTCGCTATGCACGGAATCACTTCAAGGCTGTCGTTGAGTTGCACCAGACCGTTGAACATCTGATTCACTGCCCAAATTATCTCCACTGTTTTTGCTGAAGCAGGATCCAGCGAAGCAATTCCACCTGATTCGTTGTAACGGAAAAATTTTTTTTCGGTATTTTCTTCCGGCTCACCACAGGAGAAATGCAATAGACAATAGACAATAGGCAACAAACAAATACATAATCGGTGTAATCTATTTTGAATCTGTTTAATCATTTAATGAAAAGCAATGTTAGGAAAACAAAACCGTGAATGCAGTTGTTGGGCATTCTAATAATAAACAGTCTTATTAACAGTTTTCTCTCTATGTTCTCAACTTTAAACGTTAGACCTTAAACTTATTTACCTTTGCTTCCCTTTATGAAATCTCAAAAATCAGTTGCCTTTCACACACTGGGATGCAAACTCAACTTTGCAGAAACTTCAACTATTGCAAGGCAGTTTGAACAAAATGGTTTCTCCAAAACTGATTTTGAAAGTGGTGCGGATGTATTTGTAATTAATACTTGCTCCGTTACCGAAGATGCCAACCGCGAGTGCAGAAGAATTGTACGAAACGCATTGAGAAATTCTCCCGAAGCTTTTGTGATTGTTACCGGTTGTTACGCACAATTAAATCCTGAGGAAATTGCTAGTATCAATGGAGTTGATTTAGTTTTGGGAGCAAATGAAAAATTCAATGTTCTGAAATTTTTGCATGACGGACATAAAAAAGAAAAAGCAAAAATTCATTCCTGCCAGATTCAAGATGTAAATGATTTTATTGGAAGTTATTCAACAGGAGACAGAACACGCGCATTCCTGAAAGTTCAGGATGGCTGTGATTACAACTGCTCTTACTGCACCATTCCCCTTGCACGAGGAGCAAGTCGAAGCGATTCAAATGAAAATGTTGTTCGCAATGCAGAAAAAATTGCAGAGCAAGGAATAAAAGAGATTGTATTGACAGGTGTGAATATTGGAGATTTCGGGAGCCCATCCCCATCCCTTCCCCAAGGGAAGGGAGAAAATTTTCTTGATTTGCTTTACGCACTTGATTCTCTCCCCTTGGGGGAGAGCCAGAGAGGGGCTTCATCTCCCCGTTTCAGAATTTCTTCCATCGAACCAAACCTTCTCACAGATGATATCATTGAGTTTGTAGCGAAGTCAGAAAAATTTGTTCCGCATTTTCATATTCCTCTGCAATCGGGTTCAGACAAAATTCTCAGCTTAATGCGAAGAAGATATAGAAGCGAAGTATATGCAGAGCGCGTTGAGAAAATAAAAATGCTCATGCCTCATTGCTGTATTGGAGTTGATGTAATTGTTGGATTTCCGGGAGAGACAGAAGAAGACTTCATTGACACTTACAACTTTATTGATTCATTAGATATTTCTTACTTGCACGTGTTCACTTATTCCGAAAGAGAAAATACAGAAGCAATTGGATTCAAACCGATAGTTCCCATTGAAGAAAGAAGAAAAAGAAACAAAGTGCTTAGAAATCTTTCTGCCGCAAAACAACAAAAATTCTTTTCTGAAAATATTGGAACAAAGAAAATAGTTTTGTTTGAAACTGAGAACAAAGATGGATTGATGTGCGGCTTTACCGAGAATTATATAAAAGTGAAAACAAAATTCAATCCTGAATTAATAAATCAGCTTGCCAAAGTATCTTTAGAAAAAATTGATGGGGATGGAAATGTTTTAATTGAAGAACTTGATTCGTCACTCGTCATTTGCTCCGAAGGAGTTCCTTCGGAATAATTCGTAATTTTCCGCCATGTATCCCAACCTCTATTACTTATTTAAAGACATTTTCGGAATTGAACTTGGCTTTCTGCAAATCTTCCAGAGTTTCGGAGTACTGGTGGCAATTTCTTTTTTATTTGCTGCTTATTTTTTCTCCAAAGAACTTCAGCGGAAAGAAAAAGACGGATTAATTAAACCCACAGAAAAAAAGTATCTGAAAGGTGAGCCGCCAAAAATTTCTGAAATTATTCTTTCCGCAGTTTTGGGCTTTATTATTTTTTATAAACTCATTCACATCTTACTGAATTTTCATGCATTCACACAAGACACACAAGGATTTATTCTTTCCAAAGAAGGAAATATCATAGGAGGAATCGCAGGCGCAGCATTGCTTGCCTTCATGCGTTATCGTGAAAAGAAAAAAGAGCAATTGCCAAAACCTGAATGGGTAACTCTCACGCTTCATCCTTACCAACACGTGCCGAACATGACACTCATTGCCGCCATTGCCGGAATTCTTGGAGCTAAAATTTTTCATAACCTCGAAAACTTAGACGAGTTTATGCGTGACCCAATAGGAAGTTTGATTTCATTCAGCGGTCTCACCATGTATGGAGGATTGATTGTTGCCAGCTTTTCTGTAATCTATTATGCACGAAAAAACGGAATCACAACTACTCATCTCATTGACGCATGTGCTCCAGCACTTATGCTTGCATATGGCGTTGGGCGTATAGGTTGCCAACTTGCGGGCGATGGAGATTGGGGAATAGAAAATCTTTCTGCAAAGCCTTCCTGGTTTTTTCTTCCGGACTGGGTTTGGGGTTATACCTATCCACACAACGTAAATAATGTCGGCATTCCAATTGAAGATTGTACAGGAAAATTTTGTTCGGTGCTTGAAATCCCTGTCTTTCCTACTCCACTTTGGGAAGCCATCATTTGCATTGCTTTATTTTTTGTGTTGTGGGCTGTCAGAAAAAAAATTACTGTTCCGGGCATGATGTTTTCAGTTTATCTGATTCTGAATGGCTTTGAACGATTCTTTATAGAGAAAATCAGAGTGAATAACAAATATGACATTTTTGGAATGCAGATTACCCAGGCAGAAATCATTGCAGTAGTTCTGTTTCTTCTTGGAACTATTGGCATCTTTTATTTCAAAAAACAATCACGTGAGAAAAAAGTATCATAGATTCAGCGACTAATTTTCAAAAAAGAGGAATGGTTTTCAGCAGCATATCTTTTCTAACTGTTTTTTTTCCTCTCTTCATTCTTATTTACTCGCTTTTACCAAAAAAGGTTGGCATTAAAAATACATTCATCCTTTTTTCAAGCATTATTTTTTACAGCTGGGGAGGACCAAAATTCATTTTTGCAATTCTTACAACAACGGTTCTTGATTTTTTTCTGGTAAAGATAATGCATCAGAAAAACAATCCTGCCCAAAGAAAATTATTTTTGTTTTTCTCTGTCGGATTAAATCTTGGTCTGCTTTTCATCTTCAAATATTTTAATTTTTTTATTGACAACGTAAATTCAGTTTCGGGAATTTTCGGTATTTCATCCATTCATCTTGCAAAAATTATTCTGCCGATTGGAATTTCCTTTTACACGTTTGAAAGCATTACTTACTCTGTTGACGTATATAGAAGAATTCATAAGCCCCTCGATAATTTCTGGGAATATCAATTGTACATAATTCTTTTTCCAAAGTTGATTGCAGGACCTATTGTGCGGTATCACGATATTTCCGACCAGATAAAAAATCATGTGCAAAATGAAACGATGAGCAATAAATTGTCGGGGTTTATTCAGTTTTGCATTGGGTTGAGTAAAAAAGTTTTGATTGCAAATGCTATGGGCGAACAGGCGGATGCTGTTTTCTCTATGAACCCGCTCGACATAAATTCGCAATCAGCGTGGATCGGAGCACTCGCTTACACCATGCAGATATATTTTGATTTTTCCGGTTATTCCGATATGGCAATCGGGATTGGAAAAATAGTAGGATTTCGTTTTCCTGAAAACTTCAACAACCCATATACTTCCACAAGCATTACTGATTTCTGGAGAAGGTGGCATATAACATTAGGAGCATGGATGAAAAATTATCTGTACATCCCGCTCGGAGGAAACAAAGTAACACCATCCAAGTTGTACATTAATCTTGGCATTGTATTCCTGATGTCGGGATTATGGCATGGCGCGTCATGGAATTTTGTTTTCTGGGGGGCCTATCACGGTTTCTTTCTCATCATTGAAAGAGCTTTTCTGTTAAACGCTCTTAATAAAGCAGGAAAAATTCCGAGCATCCTCTACTCATTCCTTGTTGTAGTGGTTGGGTGGGTTTTTTTCAGACTTGAAAATATTCATCTTGCCTTCGGCTTTGTAAAAAAAATGTTTTCGTTCAACTTCAATTCTGCAGAAGGAATCGTCACAAATAACGATTTTGATTACCTGATTTTTGTCGCACTGTTTTTTTCATTCATCTCCCTGAACAAACACGTTAAATCATTACATGATAAAATATTTTATTCAGGGATGTCAGCAGCACAATATGTTTTTTTCACTTTCATTGCCTTTGTCCTATATACGTTGTGCCTTGCATTTGTAAGCGGTTCATCCTTTAACCCATTTATTTATTTCAGGTTTTAACATGGCGAAAAAGAATCAGAAAATAAAAACGCCTCCGCAGAAAGCGAAATCATTCCAGCCGCGCATGTTAAGCTTTCTTTGGGTGATAGTACTGCTTGGTTTATCTGCTACTTTTATTTTACAGATGCAAAAACCTAATGAAGAAAATGATAAAGAGAAAAAGAAAAATGAGGAAAAGAAAAAAGAAAAAGTAAAACTATCCATGGCATCTTGGTTTAATCTAAGTTACCAGAGGGAAACAGAAGAGGATATGAAGTCAAATTCCCCTATAGGAAAACAATTGATTCCTTTCAAAAACCAGCTGGACTATGATTTGTTTGACAAAATAAATGTGAAAGATTTTGTGGTCGGAAAAGAGGGATATATATTTTCAATTCCGTGGATTGAAGGATACCTCGGAAGAAATTTCATTGGCGAGAAAAAAATTGAAGACCTGCTGCAAAAAGCAAAAGCAGTACAGGACACACTGAAGAAAAAAAATATTGATCTTGTTTTAATTTATGCTCCGGGCAAAGGAACGTATTGCAAAGACTTTCTTCCAGAAAAATTTCTGAAATATCCTAAGTCAACGACAAATTATGAAGTGTTTGTAAGCAAAAGCAAAGAGCTCGGCTTAAACTATATTGACCTGCAGGAATATTTTTTGAAACTAAAACCAACTGCAAAATATCCTCTCTTTGCTCAATTTGCACATCACTGGACCAGCTATGGAGAATGTCTCGCCATTGATTCAGTAATAAAATACATTGAAAAAATAAGGAACAGTTATGTGGCGCATCTTACAATAAAAGAAGTACTGCTTGAAGACAAACCAAAATACCGTGATGCCGATATTATTGGAAAAGCAAAGTTGATGTCTGCGCCAACACCCTCCACGAAATACGCTTTCCCGAAAGTTGCCTTTCAAACACGAACCGATTCAAAACCCGTTAAAGTGCTCGGCATTGGCGACAGTTATTACAGGGGTTTTCTTTATCTTGGCGCCATGAGATACGCTTTTGACAACGGTGAGTATTGGTATTACAACAACAAAGTAACTCTAAGTAATGGCAAAAGCACCAATGAAGTATGGGAACTTGACCTGAAAAAAGAAATTGAAAAAAATAATGTGATTCTTATATTATATTCTGATGGTTCACTTGCTAACTTTGGAAACGGATTCATTCAGAATGCCTATCAATTATATACAAACCCAGAACAATATTTGATTGACTCTCAAAAAGAAAAACAGCTTTCATCTTATAAAAAGAAAATCAGGAATAACCCTTCGCTGCTGAACATAGCGGTGGATAATGCAGAAGCAATGCACATAGATATTGATTCAGCAATAACGCTTAATGCAATTGAAATGGCTGCACAGCAGAATAGTGAGAAAGATAAACATTAACATTGCACAAAAAAAATGATTTCACCTATCCGTCTTTTATTGCCGATTGTATGCTGCCAACTTTCAATTGGAAATTTTCTTTTTGCTGGCGATACGCTGAAACAGAAAAACCCTAAACCAATTGTATTCGTTCTTCCCATTGTGGAAGAAATCGGTCCTGTTTCATCAAGGCATATACAGGAAGGGTTTCTTGAGGCGGAAAAAATTAATGCTGATTACATAATTTTACATTTGAATACATACGGTGGCGCGGTAGATGACGCAGATAAAACACGCACTACGATTCTAAACAGTAAAATTCCTGTCTTTGCTTTTGTTGATAACAATGCCGCTTCTGCCGGGGCGCTTATCGCAATTTCGTGTGACAGCATTTACATGGCACCCGGTGCCAACATGGGTGCAGCCACAGTAGTTGATCAGAACGGAGTTCCCGCTCCGGAAAAATTCCAAAGTTACATGCGTTCCATGCTTCGCTCCACTGCCGAGCAAAGCGGGCGCGACCCGAAAATTGCGGAAGCGATGAACGACCCGCGTGCGTACATTCCCGGAGTAAATGATTCAGGAAAAGTTTTGACATTCACTACGAGCGAAGCCATTAAAAATAATTACTGCGAAGGAGAAGCAAAAACAGTGGAAGAAGTCTTGAAACTCGCGCACATTGATAATTACGAAATCCAAACGTACGAAGTAAGCAAAGTAGGAGGCATTATTGACCTGCTTATCAATCCTTTCATCAGCGGAATATTAATTATGATAATCATCGCAGGCATTTACTATGAGTTTCAAACCCCTGGTGCGATTTTCCCGATTGCTGCTTCCATTATTGCCGCGATGCTTTACTTCGCTCCACATTATTTACAAGGACTAGCGGAAAACTGGGAGATACTTGTCTTCTTTGTTGGATTGATTCTTCTTGCGCTTGAAATTTTTGTGATCCCGGGATTTGGCGTGACAGGTGTTTTAGGAATTTTATTTATTGTTCTCGGGCTCACACTTTCGCTGATCAAAAGTGTTCCGTCAACAAACTTTCCTGTGAATCTTCCCGAAGGAAATGCTTTTGTGAAAGCACTCTTTATTGTGATTGCCTCCATGATAATTTCGATTGGTTTGTCATTTTATTTATTCGGTCGGTTTATTAAATCATCTGCGTTCAGCCGTGTTTCCGTTCAATCAAAAATTTCCAAAGAAGAAGGATTTATGGGCGTTGATATGTCCTCACAAAATCTTGTAGGAAAATCAGGAACTGCTTTCACCATTCTTCGTCCTTCAGGAAAAGTGGAGATTGACGGAAATATTTATGATGCCACTGCCGAAACCGGCTATATTGATAAAGATGAAAAAATTGAAGTAGTGAGATTTGAAACGGCTCAGTTGTTTGTCCGAAAATCTTAGGAAGAATTATTTAACTATTTCCCTTATTGTTTGTTCGTCAAGTTTTAAGCAACGAAGTATTTGTTTTGCTCTTACCTTATCCTTTAGCTTGGCGATATCAAATTCATTCATTAGTCCGCTTACAAATAGACGCTCGTTCGTTGTCATTCCGTCCAATCCTTCAGTTGCATTAATCTTTCTTAGTCTTGTTAAGTCTTTCAAATTTTCAAACACATAATCTAACGCCACGCTTTCTTCAGTAAAAGATTTTGTTATCCCGTCATTAAACACATTTTGGTAAACAGCAATTGTGTTGTTGTTTCTACTGACGATAATATTTGTTTCATTGTCAAGTCGGCCAATATTCTCATCTATATAATACCAATTGTTGGGGATATTTAATTCTTGAATTTTTATTTGTAGTTCTTCTATTTTCATAACTACTTTTCTCTACTGCATTTTCGACCTCTTAATGAGATACGGCATTAACACCTGTTGAAATCCTTCTTTGATATCTGCTTCAACAAAATCAATTCTATACTGCGCGCAGTGAAGCATTAATTCTTTTTTGTATTCAGCCATCGAACGTACATATGTTTCTTTAATCTCGCTGGGATGAACTTTCACACGCTCGCCCGTTTCCATGTCAATGAAGTTGTAGGGTCGGTTCTCAAATTCAAAATCAAGTTCTTTACTTTTGTCCACCACATGAAATAAAATTACTTCATGCTTGTTGTGGCGCAAATGCTGCAATGCTGAAAATATATCATCTCCTCCCCCACCACCAGAGGGGGACAAAGAAGACATCATGTCGCTGAAAATAATTACGAGGGAGCGTTTGTGAATTGATTCTGCAATCTCATGTAATGAAGTGGCAGTAAAAGATTTTTTATGTTCATCTTCAGAAATAGGGACCAGCAATTTTTCCAGTTCTGCAAAAAGCATTTTCTGGTGAGCGTAATTTGATTTTGCCTGCGTGTGCAATTCAACTTTATCGGAGAACACGGAAAGTCCCACAGCATCTCTCTGTTTTTTCAAGAGATACGCAAGAGCTCCTGCACAGTGAATAGAAAATATGAGTTTGGTCTTTCCATCTTTGCTTCCGAAATACATAGATGAAGAATCATCAATAACAATCTGGCAGCGAAGATTGGTTTCTTCTTCGTAGCGTTTTACAAAAAGTTTATCTGTTTTGCCGAAAAGTTTCCAGTCAATATGGCGGGTAGGTTCGCCTGAGTTGTAAATGCGATGCTCTGCAAACTCAACCGAAAATCCATGAAACGGGCTTTTGTGCAAACCCGTAATAAACCCCTCTACAACCTGCTTTGCTAAAAGTTCGAGGTGAGACAAATGCTGGAGTTGTTGTTGGTCAAGAGGCATGTTATAATGCTAATATACGAATGGTACTAATGATATAAATCAATACTAATATACAAATGCAAACGATTGCAAATAATAATTAGTATGAATGATTTGTATTATTCGTTTCATTGGTATGCCATTAGTATATTGGCATGGCGCTAAAGTTGTGCCTTCAGTTTTCCTTCAAGCACCGATTTTGGAACTGCACCCACCTGCCGGTCAACCATTTGTCCGCCCTTGAAAAAGAGAAGCGTGGGAATGCTTCGGATGCCGTACTTGACAGAAATATTCGGATTGTTGTCAACATTTAGTTTTCCGATGACTGCTTTGCCTTCGTATTCTTTCGCGAGCTCTTCCACGATGGGACCAACCATTCTGCAGGGTCCGCACCATTCTGCCCATAAATCAACGAGCACGGGTTTGTCTGATTTGAGAACTACTTCGTCAAAGTTTGCATCTGTGATTTCTAGTGCCATAATTTTTTTTATTAAGGATTTGCGATTTAGGATTTCAATACAAATTTACAATTTCCATCTTTGTGTTCAAGAATTCTGCCATTATCTTTTCTCCGACATAGTGGCGTTATTTGGGCGCGCCCCTAACCAAAGCGTCAGGGTCTGGCTATTCGCTTCAATCTTTTTGAAGCAAAAAGGATTTACGCTACTATCCTTCGCGCAAACAGCCCTGTGTAGTGTAACTTAGCCCCAGCAGCGCACAAATTAAAAAGTAGAAATCAATTTTCAGAAAATTTTGTTTTTTAATAATATGGTCAATGCGAACACCGTAGGTGCGCCAAAATCTATCAAAGTTTGATTTAGTTGTTTTCAAATTCTTTTGAATGATTTCAGAAAACTCACTGCGAAACGTAATTTGATCTAATTCCTTTGTCATGAAAGCAAAGCAACGAAAACTTTTTCAGATTAATCCAACAAGTTTGTTAGATGCCTGCCCGCCATCAAAGTGAATCAATGACGGCAGGCGGGGTTGGCGCGGATAGTTCTTAATGAATGGTACCTGCCCCGATAAATATAGGGATAAGAAGTATATTTGCCTACGGCTATAGCGAGTTGGTAGTCATTGCAACGGCAACATGGACATTTATCACTTTGTAAACTATAATAAGTATTCTTTTGAAGATTTAATAGAAAAAAACAAATCCAATGCTGTTCTTTGTTTCGACTTGGAAGACAGCATCCAGGATATTTTTAACCCGGAAAGAACCACTATACTTAAAGCATATCATCGAGAACTTATTCAAAAGATTGTCAATCCCGACAATTTAAAAATCGGAGTGAGAATCAATGCAAGCAACGCCAAAGAACAACAATTGGACATTGCTTCTTTGGCTGGATTAAAAGCAATTCACACAATTTTACTTCCCAAGACAGAAAGTGCCGAGCAAACTATCAATTTAATTAATGAACTTGATGCAAAGAAAATAAATTATACCGAGATTATTCCCATCATTGAATCAAAAACCGGACTCTTGAATCTGACAAACATTGCAAAACTAAATTCAAATAAAATAAAAAGTATTGCTTTTGGTCATTGTGATTATAACTTTGACGTTGGTAATTTCCCTTTTTTTCATCAGGATTCGAAAGAATACTGGACTTGGGTTGAAAAAATTGTTTCTACTATCAAACCTTATAATCTCCAATTTGTAAATTCTCCGTTCCTAGAACTTGATAATAATTCTTCCTTTGAAGAAATGCTATCCGGTTTAAGTTATATATGTGGAATAAATTACGGACAAATCACTCTCACTTTTAAACAGTCTATGGTTTGCAGTAAGTTTAATAAAAGACCAGCAGCACATTTTCATAAGATTCCTCATAGACTTGATATGAGAGTAAATGATTCTTACACTGAAAATTTTATTAAGTCTTTTCAAAATGGCAATAACAATCGCGGATTTACGCTAAGTGGAAAGACAAGAATTCTGTTATCTCCCCAAGAGTATCAAGCATCATTAAATTATTTAAAGAAAAAAGAATTCCCTGAAATTAATTTCACTTTTGTTGGCACCTGTTTTCCTGTGCAAGGCAATATACCTATTGATGTTCGATTTCATCAATTACTGAAAAGGAAAATTGAAAACAAATTGAACGTAAGATTTAATATAAATATTCTCCGGTATGAACGACTTAATAAATGTTTTGAAAAAATAGTAAAATATAAAGCAACACATCCTATTGATATTCTTGTATTTTGCGTAAGACCTACTCCAATGTTACGCATAACGAAATTA
Source organism: Bacteroidota bacterium (assembly GCA_016213405.1). Lineage (NCBI taxonomy): Bacteria > Pseudomonadati > Bacteroidota > Bacteroidota bacterium. The sequence continues at coordinate 69,122 of JACRAM010000069.1, read as the reverse complement.
TCTTATAAACATATTGATAGCACCGGAAAAATTAAACGCTCTTTCAATCTTCCATTTCTTGGACTGCTAAATCCAGAAAAATATGATTTGCTTTCCATTGAAGAAAAATTCTTCTTAGGCAGCAACAATGATGAACCATCGCAAAGTAATACAGTTTTAGTAAATCTTAATTATCTCCTCGGCATACTCATTGGAAATAACAGATACGCAATGAATAAATATTTAAACATGGTAAATGAAATTATAAATTTCTGCAAGCAGCAAAATATATTTTTAATCGTTATGGGACCAGCTATCAGGACAAATAATAAAATGGAAAACTTCTTATCAAAAAAACTTGACGCATTTTTCAAACAATCCTTACTTGCTGCTAAAGAAATTTTTATTTCTGGTTCAGAAATGGCAAAGGATGGTAGAGATTTATTCCATGACGATGGCATTCATGTAAACGAATACTACCATGAATTAATTGCAGACAGACTTTCAGGCAACATAACGAAAAAGTTTACTGACAACTCACGTAGTCGGGATTAATCTCGACCAATGAATCAGCGGATGGATTGGGCAAGCTCCATCAAAAAATTAATAAAACAATAAATTTTCTTTCCATCTTTTGTCTTAACTTTGCATTAAAAGCACATAAATGCACACTAAAGAAGAAATAATTCAATTTCTCAGGAACAACAAAAACTTTTTAAGAGAAAAATTTCATCTTACAAAAATCGGTGTGTTCGGTTCATTTGCGCGAGGCGACCAAAAGCCGACCAGCGATGTAGATATTCTGATTGAACTGGAAGACGGAACAAAAAATATTTTTGACCTTGAATACGATTTACAGGAACTACTTAAAAAGCAATTCAACCGCGAAGTAGATTTGGTGCACGAAAAAAGTATTCGTTCTTATTTCAAACCCTTCATTTTAAGAGACGCCATTTATGTCTGAATTCGATATTCCAACACTGAAACTAATGCTCGAAATGGCTGAACGGATTGAAACATTCACTCAATCTATTCATTCTTCAGAAGAATTTGAAAAAGATATAAAAACTTTTGATGCCTGCATGATGGATTTTATCGTGATTGGCGAACTGGTTTGGAAATTAAGCGATGAATTTCAGAATAAGCATAATCATATTGAATGGTATAAAATACGCTCCTTCCGAAATTTTGCTGCGCATCAGTATTTTGGAATCCTTCCGTTAAAAGTTTGGGAAATAATTCAAACAAAAATTCCTGAACTCAAAACTAATCTCCAAAAGATTATTAACGGATAACCATTCGGGAAAATATTCCCGTTGGTCGGGATTTATCCCAAAGTGGCGAATGGAAATGCGAAAACCTTTATCAAAATGACATTAACATTAAAATACAGTTTGTTGAATTCTGCCATGGGATTAATAGTCGGACTATTGGTTTTGGGGATGGCTACCGGAGATGGATATTTCATGTTTCCAATTGCAGCGGCTATGGCAGCATTTGTTACGGGCGGGTTATTTTGGAAAATAATTAACGGCAATTCAAAAGACTTAAAGACCCCGAGAGTGATTTTGACCGGGATTTTAACGGGCAGTATATCTCATTATGTTTGCTGGATTTTAGTGAGTGCAGGAATGAACATATGTTATCTGACAACCGGTAAATGCACAGACTCTTTTGGTGGTCCACCGGCTTCTGTGGCGAGTATGTTGATAGGATCTTTCGCTTTCACATTTTTCAGTTTATTGTTCTTTGGCTGGTTGACTATTCCTGTTTCAACAGCAATCGGACTTTTTTTAAAATTCAGACAGAAGAATAAGAATGTACAACAACTGTAACCGCTTACCCTTCTGAAATAAAAACACAATAAAATATAAATTAAAAATATGAGCAACATAATCGTTTTAGGAGCCGGCATGGTAGGAAGTGCAATGGCAATTGATCTTTCAAAGAAACATAAAGTAACCTTAACGGATTTGAACAGCCAGCGCTTAATCCATGTAAAAGAAAAATGCAAGGCGATCAGCATTTTGCAATTAGATGTATGTGATAAGCCAAAGTTTCATTCCGCACTTAACAGTTTTGACATAGTTATTTGTGCTGTTCCAGGGTTTCTTGGCTTTGAAACTTTAAAACAAGTTATTGAAGCCGGAAAAAATGTGGTGGATATTTCTTTCTTTCCTGAAAACGCTCTCGATCTGGATAATCTTGCAAAAGAAAAAGGTGTAACCGCCATTGTTGATTGCGGTGTTGCTCCGGGGATGGATAATATTCTGTTAGGTTATTACAATGAAAAATTAAAGCTCACCGATTTTGAATGTTTAGTGGGAGGATTACCTAAAATTAAAAAGTGGCCATTTTGTTACAAAGCTCCTTTTTCTCCGGTAGATGTAATTGAAGAATATACCCGTCCTGCCCGCTATGTAGAGAACGGAAATATAATTATCCGCGAACCATTAACCGATTGTGAGTTCATAGAGTTTGACAAAGTGGGAACGCTGGAATCTTTTAATTCAGATGGATTAAGGTCAATATTGTTTACCATGCCTCACATCAAAAACAGAAAAGAGAAAACGCTCCGCTATCCCGGGCATGTAGAATATGTGAGAGTATTAAAAGAAAGCGGGTTCTTTAATAAAAAGAAAATAAATGTGAATGGAACAGAAGTTTCTCCTCTGGATGTTACATGCAAAATTCTCTTTAGCGAATGGAAGCTGGGAGAAACAGAAGAAGAAATAACAGTCATGCGCGTTACTCTTAAAGGTGAAAACAAAAAAGGGGAAACAGAGAAAGTAGTTTATAATTTATATGATGAATACTGCCATGAAACTCAAACTTCTTCCATGGCAAGAACTACAGGATATACCGCCACGGCTGCTGCAAATATGTTTCTGGAAGGTTTGTTCACTGAAAAAGGAATATTCCCTCCTGAATTAATCGGCAAACACGAAGCGTGTTTCAATTACATGATTAATTATCTGAAAGAAAGGAATATTCATTATGTAAAAAGCAGCTCAGAGGATAAAAAATCATAAACTCCATTTTACTATAGTTCAGAAAAGTTGTAGACTTGCATACTCTTTTCTTTTCGAACTATCTCATCAGTAAACCCAAAGCAAAATGAAAAAAATCATCCTCCTGCTGCTTGTGTTTTTCTCAGCTAATTTTCTGAACGCTCAATCTTTTGAAAAAGGCAACCGTATTTTCGATGTTAATCTCGGATTGGGAATTTACAACATAACATTAAAAGATAATCAGAAACCCTCTGACACAGGCGCCACAGGAAAAGCCGCATGCATCGCTCTTGCTCCCGCAATGGAATGGGCAGTGGGTAAGCGAATCAGCATAGGCACATCGTTGTTATACAGTCATTACTTGTCATCTAAAGATTCAAACGGGTACAAGCCAAGCGTAAACGGGCTTGACGGAAATTTTCTTTTCAACTTTCATTTTGTTAAAAGTAAAAAAGCGGATTTGTTCACCGGACTTCGGTTGGGTATTGCCGGATTCCGGCTTAATCCCAATGACAACTTCAAAAGTATTTACGGCTCCATGGGAAGAGCATTTGATTTTCACATTGGCGGAAGGTTTTATGTTTCTCCCCGCACCGGCATCCTAGTCAATCTGGCGTTTCCAAGATACACGTTTAATAAATTTGGCGACAGTTTGGAATATACCTACACTCTTGCCTCAAAAGGATTTTGTATCGGCACAGGCATTGCGATAAAATTAGGTGGCGATTCAACGTCAAAAGCAAAAAATTAAAATACTTTTTTAAATCCTTAGCGGAGAGCATGGGACGATGAAAAAACCGGGTTTGAGTTTTTATGGTTCCCTAAAGAAAAGAATCTGCTAGCATTATTATAATAACTCCGATAATCCCGGCTAGGTAAATCAAAAATACAGGCACTTCTTTAAATTCTTTTTTATTCAGATAAAATAAATGTGCTGCAAGCAGCAAGGGCATAGGAGTCAGCAGCCAGAGATGAGAAATGTAATTTCTAATAATAAAATAAAAAACAACGTAAGAAAAAACGGTGAATAAACTAATCACCATTTTTGACACGCGTAATCCAAGCAAAACGGGAAGTGTTTTTATTCCGAATGATTTGTCGCCTTCGTAATCTTTCAGGTCTATGAAATTAGATGATAGTCCAAGGCACACTACTAAAAAGAAAAGGAACTCGGGAGGAAAAGTTAATACAGCCCCGCCAAAAACTGTATAGCCCATCAACGCCATAAAAGCAGAGTTTATTCCAACAATTAATTTTGACAAAACGGGTATTCGTTTCAATTTGAAAGGAGGGTTGGAATAGAGATAGTAATTGCCAATTATTAATCCCATAAAAATAAAACACGACCTGTTGACAAGAATGCTTGCAATCAGGGAAAGTGCAAGAGCAATATATCCGATAATCATATATTCTTTTTCTGCAATACGATTACTTACAAGCGGACGGTTTGGATTAGAAATTCTATCAATGGCAAGGTCTTCTACATTATTTGAAATGATGGTGAAAACAGCAGCAAAAACAATGCTGATGGGTATTAGAAAAAAATAGAAAAACGATTCAGTAGTGATGACAAGCGGAACGGAAATCTGCTCCGGAGTTCGGTATCGCAACAAAACAAATCCCAACACTACCATCAGAAGATAATGTATGATTCGCAGCGCCCTTAAGTCGTACAAAAGCATTTTAAATTTTTCTTTGTTATGCAGATAAAAAAGAAGCACCACACAGATGGCGGTTGAAATAAAATATAATCGCGCGAGAAAAAAATAATCCTGTGATGGAGTGTGTGCAATGTGCAGCCATTGAAAAAATGAATTAAGCAGTGATAATCCAATAGCAAAACAAAAAATACAAGTGTAAATAGCCAGCGCATACATACCAGACAGGAACCATCGGTTGTTCTTACTGAAAAAATAAATAAAAGAACCGATAACGGCTATGACAACCTCTATTCTTTGACCCATGGAATTTTGTCCGGTTCCCATCATTACATATTGTTTGAACAAACTCTCCCACCCTGAAAGAGAAAAATAGCGCATCCTCACAGCGCTTCCAGTAGAAAAAAGAATATCTATGATGGGTGGAAGAAGAATAATGGCATGAAATGCAAACACCATTTTAGAAACCTTAACAACATCCGCCTTGGTAAAAAGACAAATCAGAAAAATAAGCCAGCAGGCAAGTGCAATATAAAACGGAGAGTATGTGAGTGTTTGCATCAAATACAAATCCTGATGAGTAGCATACACTTCGGTGAAATTTCTCAGCAGGACAAAAAACAAGAATGAAGCAATAAAATTTCCAAGTGGCGCCTTGTTATTCTCAAAATAATCTATAACACAGCGAATTAAAGTCATGGTAAATAAAATTTATTTTTCAGCAACAAAGACCAGATAATTTGCCACCCGGTTAAGAAATAAATATTTTTGATTAATACACGCCACACAATGCGGATGCATATTCTCAGGAATAATTTTCAACGCTGACCCAACCCATGAAAAAGGATAAAACACAACACCCAGCATCCACGCAATGCGGCTTGATTTTTTTATGTCGTTTGTTTTGTCATAAACTTGAATGTTTCGGAATCCAGTCTTTGATAAAATCTCATAAAAATCCTCCCTTCGCGAAAGGTGAGGTATTGCCCACCCTTGAAGAAAACTGTTTAAATTTTTTTTATCATACTCATTTTTTATTTCCGATAGAAAAAAATCATTCACGACAAGTTTTCCATCCGGCTTCATCAAACGATACATCTCTTCAGCGAATTTTTTTTTGCTGCTTGCCTGGCAACTGCTCTCTATGGCATAAATTTTTTCAAACGATTCGCTGCCATACCCCGTATCCGTATAGTTTCTCTTTTCAAAGTTAAGCAGATGTTTGATAGCATTATTTTTTTCTAACGACTTCAATGCCTGTTTTACCTGAACATGTGATATGGTTATTCCGTTCACTTTTACTCCGAATTGTTTTGCCATATAAATCGCTGCTCCTCCTACACCACAACCGGCATCCAGTACTATTTCCCCCTGTTTCAAATCAAGGCAAGATGCCACAAATGAATTTGTGTTCTGAAGGGCTTCTTTATGATTTTTTATTCCTGTCTCCCAAAATCCATAATGCAATACATCACTTGACCAAAGAAGATTATATAGAATTTGGTTTTTGTTGTAATAATCGGCTACTGTATTTATAGAGATATCTGTCATAATAAAAATTCTATTTCAAACAAACAGCGGTTGCTTTCCCGATTCTTTTTGTGCTGTCTGCCGCAGAAGTTATCCAATAGGAGCCCATCCAATAACCGTTTTTCATCCACTGTATTTCCTGATTTTCAGATGTAGCGGTTAAGTTCACATTTACATTCGCAGAAGGAATTTTAACTTCCCATTTTATCGGATAATTCTTCTTTAGTTTAGCGCTTTCCCAAAATCCTGTTGGCTTGATTTCAATATCTGTTTTATTAATTTTTTTACTGGTTGAGCAGATTGATATAATGTTAAATGATTCGGGATTATTTTTTTCATTAGTAAAAAAAACCGTAAAACATTCCCCTGTGCTGTCAATTTGCATGTTGAACAAAAAGATTTCCTTATGAGACAGCATTAATGATTTTGTTTTATAAATCCTGTTATAAAATAATTCTCCACTGACTTTCATTTTTGCTTCGCCAAAGTTAAGTTTTCCTTCAACTTCTCTGAAAAATGAAAAAGAATGAAAAACGTTATACTTATTCGTATCAGAACAGAAATTATTCACCGTGTCCGTTATTTCGCGGTCACAAAATAGTTTTATGTCAAAATTATTTTGCCTTTGCGAACGGGCTTTCAGCAAATAATTTTTTTTTCTCGCATTCAAATGCACGTTCCGCGAATCATTGCCGATATACAAATCAAGGTTTTCTGAAAAATCAGGAACATTTTTTTTAGCATAAACCGGATTAAATATTTCAAAATAATAATTTTTATTTTCAATATCTGTTATGGCGACATGAGATGAAAATGCTGGTTTGCCGCTCATCTCATTGCCTCTATGAAAAACCAGATACGATAAGGAATACAGGTTGTTGCTATGTTTATTTTTAAAAAAGCCGGAAAAATACCACATCTCCAAACTGTCGTTGACATGGACGGATTCCTTGCTATCAAGAATTTGCGAATGTGTCTTACATGAAAAAAGTACAACCGGAATTAATCCCGGTACAATTACATAACAGAACACCTTAAAAAAATTATTGGTTATTAAATAAAAAATCAGAGACTGAATTTTTTTATTCTTACATCGTTTTCATCGCTTACTTTCAGGAAGTAAATTCCTTTAGCAAAGGAATGGGTGCCAAGAGAAATTTGCGTTACACTGCCGGCAGCTTGAAAATGAAAGGAACGGATTAGTTTTCCGGCATCATCAATAATTTCCAGTTTGATAAAACTGCTGCCATCGCTTTGAATCCAGGCAGTAGGGTTATCATCAGATCCATTCACAATACTGATTATTTCCAGCGGTGATTCGTCTTTCATATTGACTGCAACAACGCTTGAATAAGAATAGGCTCCGTCAAAGTCGGTTTGCTTGAGGCGGTAGTAGTTAATTCCATTCACAGGTTTTGTATCCGTAAGTTTATAGTTACGCTTTGTGCTTGAGTTGCCTGCGCCTTTAACTTTCCCGATTGAAGTAAATATTTTTCCATCTATAGAGCGTTCTACAGTAAAAAAATCATTATTTATTTCAGTAGCGGTAGTCCAAGATAAATCCACAACCTCACTTCTTGTTTTTGCATCAAAACTTAAAAGTTCAATTGGCAGAGACCATGTTACAATAGAACCAATGGTAAAGGGGCTGAAGGTTGAAACCGAACCGCTTGTTATACTCCCCGCTGCAGGCGGAACAGCACCGGTTGTTGCTGTACTGCCTTCGTTCTGCCACACAGCGCCATCCCAGCGGGCAACACGGTAATCAGTGATTATGGCGGGCGCGGTAATGCAACTGTTGGCATCCCAGTTAAGAGTTACGTTTTTACTTGCTGTGCCGGCATTGCGGGTAAGAACCCAGTATTCGCAATTTTCTATTTGTGCAAGCCCCACACCCATCGTATTATTGAAAGTAGTTGTTGGGTTAGCAAAAAAATATTCGCAGGTGAAATCAACGGTAGGAGGAGCTGATAGGGTAATGTTCCACACAGCGAAAGAAGGGTCGCTTCCACCCGATGCATTATTTGTCCACCTAAAACCAATTTTTACATTGGGGTTATTGTCAGCCGAAGCAGGGAGAGCGACTGAGTAAGCGGTCCATAAACCCTGAAGTTGACCATCGCAAACCGCAGGACCGCAACAAAAGGGTTTTGCAGGATTACCCAATAGCGCCCAAACAGCACCATCGTAATACTCAAAGATTGCATCATCAGTGGCTCCTTCCCCATATTCAATAAAGTTAAATGCAAGGGTTATTCCAACTCTTCCGGAACAATTTATTATTGGTGACTCTGCTCTTTTGTTAGTTGTTTGTGCCGCATCATACGCAGCCCCAATATCACCAAGAGTAGTTGAACCAAGGTGTAATGAATTTCCAACAAGACAACCCGAACCGCAAGAACCAGCTGGCAAACCGTCTTCCTGACAACTCTGATATACCAAGTGTTTGCGCTTGCAGAATTTGCTCCTGTATTAGTTGTTGTCCATATTCCGGCCGGATTAAAATTCTCTGTCCAAAAAACTCCACCGCCACCGGTAGCGCCATAACCAAGCGGCTGATAATCGCTGCCTTTTCCAACAGGAAAAGTGAATGCGGCAGTACCGATATATCTCACAGGACCATTCACAAAACTTGCATTGTTTGCTCCGGCAACTGTTCCGGCTGTGTTGATGGTAGGAAAATTTGTTGGTGAAGAAGAATTAATTATACCTGTGGTCATCGTAAGCACATTGTCAATGGTGATGGCGCGATTGAGTGTGAGTGAATTTGCAGATTTGCTCATGGTCATGTCACGAATATTCAGAGTTCCTGCTCCGCTGATGGATTGAGCATTTCCTCCGGAAAAAATAATTTTTCTTGTACCAGCTCCTGCAGCATAATTTACTGTTCCGCTCACTGTGAGGTCGCCTTGCATCTCCAGACCAGTGCCGTAATTGCGTAATATATTTCCTGCACGAATAATGGTGTTTCCCTGAACAAGCGAAGGTGTAGCAAATGTATGCCCGTTCAGAAAATCAACTGTGCTGGTTCCGCTCCCGCCAATATCAAAATTCCCTTTGATGGTTGGAAATCCTGTAGTGCCTTGAAAAGTTGAAGTGGTTGCCGTTGTCCAGATACCTGCCACATTATTTTCAATGGTGAGGTTTGGATAATATGCTCCTATAGTTGTGATGACAGGATTTACTGCAGTATTTCTTCTGATAATCCAATTTGCCGTAGCAGGGATTGTGGCTATACCTCCAGAATAATTTCCTTGCCAGCCCGTTGCCGCAGAGATGGTGGTTTTAATTAATGTTCCTGCCGCGCCCATCAGCCATGTTGTGCCGGCACTCCATACAATGCTCCCAGAAGAAGCATCTATGAACGTTCCATTAACAGTAAGGTCATCCCCTGCACCAGCGGCAATAGTGAGAACAATTGCGGCTGAGGTTTGGAGTGTGGCTCCAGAATTAATAACAACCTGATCAACGGAAACAGCGGCAGTAATTGTTACGATATTCGGACTTTGAATGGTAATGGTTTGGGCAACGGCAGCAGTTGGAAGAACAGTAGCAGCAACCCAAGCCACTCCATTATAGCTCTGCCAAGTTGCAAGCGCATTCCAGTTTCCTGTGACAACTGAGCGGTAATCATTCAGCACCTGTGAGAATGCAAAACCACCCTGTAAAAGAATGGAAATAAAAAATAATATTTTGCTTGCTGCTTTCATTTTCATCTATTCAAACTTCAAAGTTACACTAGTTATTACCTTATATCATAGTAATGGGACAACTTTTAGACGAAGTGCTGAATATATCAGACCAAAACATCTTTTTTGCAGATGAGTTTTTTAAAAAAACCTCACATAGTTTATCTGCGGGCTTCGGGTCCGGCAAAAGTACGGACTCTCGCAAAGCGGAGTTAAAAACTTTTCTCGTTTTTATTTCTCTCCTTCAAATTGATTTTTTAATTTTACTCTTTCATTTCTAATTCAGATTACATGAAGAAAATTTTATTCTCTTTAATCGCCACATTTTGTTTTTTTATTTCTCACTCGCAAACTTTCTGGACGGAAGCGTTTCAAAATGGTTGTGTGTCCGGATGTTTCGCTACAGCATATACCGGCACTAATGGAGCATGGACGCAAACATCAACCGGCACCAATGATGCACAGTCAAACAAATGGTTTGTGAGCGGAAGCGAATGTGGCAATGCGGCAGGAGTATGCGGTTCAACCTGCGGAGGAACAGATCCCTCACTACACATAGGAGTAGATGATGGCTTCACGACACAGGACGCAGGCGCTTCCTATAATGCCGGTGGATTTTGCGGAACTTTGTTTTGTGTTACCACCAATATGCGCACGGAATCACCCGTAATTAATTGTTCGGGGAAATCAACTATTACGCTTGCTTTTAATTATATGGAAAATGGTGATGGAGTAAATGATGATGCATCGCTTTGGTATTATAATGGCGCAACATGGGCGCAATTGGACCCTCTTGCAAAACCTCCACTCGGTGCCTGCTCTCCATCAGGGAAATGGACTGCTTTTTCCATTGCGCTGCCTGCCAGCGCCAATAATAATCCGAATGTGAAAATCGGATTCAACTGGAAAAACAATGACGATGGCATTGGAACTGACCCTTCTTTTGCGGTGGATGACATTGCGCTTTCTGCAGGAACAACCGGCATTGCTTCGCCCGCTGATTTGGCTCATACGGTTTCTGTTTATGCTGCGGATGGAAACATTCTCGTTGAAAGTTCGCTTCCCTTCCGCATCATGAGCGTAACGGATGTGCTGGGAAAAAATCTGCCTGCTGCGATGGTTGGAAATAAAATCATACTGAATGAATCAGCCATGATATGTTTCGTACACATTGAGATTAACGAAAGCGTGATTGTTAAAAAAGTTTTTGTCGGCAACAGCAATAAATAAAAATAGTTGCGTAAATTATAATACAAGATGAAAAAAAAATTACTCCTCTTCATCGCCATATTTTCTGTCATCGCTTCAAACGCTCAAACAATTTTCTGGACAGAAGCGTTTCAGAATGGATGCGTTTCAGGAAATCCGTGTTTAGTAACATTATACACGACAGGACCAAACGGGCCATGGACACAAACATCAACCGGATTGAATGACCCGGAATCCAACAAATGGTTTGTGAGCGGTGCAGAGTGTGGTAATGCACCCCCTGCTTGCGGTTCAGTTTGCGGGGCAGCAGATCCATCTCTTCACATAGGTGCTGATGATGGTTTTGTTTTAGACCAGGGAGCCTCATATGATGCAGGTGGATTTTGCGGTGTGCTTTTCTGTGTAACCACAAATATGAGAGTTGAATCTCCAACCATTAATTGTACAGGACAATCTACCATTACTCTTGCATTTAATTATATTGCAAACGGAGATGTAAATGATGATGCAACTCTTTGGTATTATGATGGCGCAACATGGACTATGATTGACCCACTTGCAAAACCTCCACTAGGAGTATGCGCTCCTCAAGGCAGGTGGACTGCCTATTCAATATTACTTCCTGCAAGTGCAAACAATAATCCGAATGTTAAAATAGGATTTAACTGGACGAATAATGATGATGGAATTCCATCAAATGGTGACCCCTCAATTGCTGTAGATGACATTACGCTTTCTGTTCCTAGTGGCGGTGTGCCGGTTGCAAGTTTTTCAACAAGCAGCACTACTGTTTGCGCGGCACAGTGCGTAACTTTTACGGATGCAAGCACAAACGCTCCCACATCCTGGAGTTGGAATTTTCAGGGAGGAAACCCTGCAACTGCTACAACCCAAACTGTCTGCGTTACTTACAGCGCGAGCGGAACGTACACAGCATCGCTCACCGCCACCAATGCCAATGGCTCAGGATCTACAACGCAAACAATCACCATCACTGTAACTCCTCTGCCCACCGCTAATGCCGGAACGGATGTTACTATTTGTCAATCTGCGAATACCACATTGAGCGCCACCGGTGGAGGAACTTATGCCTGGTTGCCAATAACCGGATTGAGCAACCCGAACATTTCAAATCCTGTTGCATCGCCAACAATAACTACCAATTATTCTGTAACAGTAACAAATTCCTGCGGAAGCAATACGGATGCGGTGAATGTAACCGTGAATCCTCTCCCTACGGCAAATGCTGGCGCGGATATTACGGTTTGTCCCAGCGCGAACTCAATACTCACAGCAACCGGTGGAGGAAATTATTTATGGAGTACGGGACAATCCATTGCATCAATTTCAGTTTCTCCGACAATCACAACTTCTTATTCCGTTACAGTAACAAATTCCTGCGGCTCAAGCATTGATTCGGTCACTGTGGTAGTATCAAATAATATCACCGCCACTATTTCGGGAATTACAACTATTTGCGCTGGGCAAAGCACAACACTCACTGCGGGCGGAGGAAGCAATTATTCCTGGAGCAATGGAACACTCACTGCTGTAGTTGTTCTTTCCCCGACATCCACTACAACTTATTCTGTATTTGTTACTTCAGGAACCTGTGCCGATACGGTTGCTGTAACGGTAAACATTACTTCCCCTCCCACTGCAACGATTACTGGAAATAATCCCATTTGCAGCGGACAATCAGTCATCCTTACAGCAGGCGGAGGAAATTCTTATTCATGGATTTCAGGAGGGCAAACCACTACTTCCATTACCGTTTCTCCCATAACAAATACAACTTATTCTGTGATTGCATTCGTTGGCTCTTGTGCCGATACCACTTCCGCCACAGTTACAGTTCTTGCCGCGCCAAACGCTTCTGTGAACAGCACCTCCATTTGCACAGGCGATGCGGCAACGCTCACTGCCAGCGGGGGAGGAACTTATTCGTGGAACACAGGGCAAACTTCTTCTTCAATTGTTGTGAACCCGGCTTCCACAACAAATTATACAGTAACCGTAACTGGCGTGAATACCTGTACGGCATCTGCTGTAGGAAATGTTTCGGTAATCTCCGCTGTGAATGCAGTTGTCAGCGGGAGTTTAACTTTTTGTCAGGGACAGGGCACCACGCTTTGTGCTTCCGGAGGATGTAATTATTCCTGGACTACAGGCGCAACTACTTCTTGCATTCCCGTAACATCTGCAGGAACTTATTCTGTCTATGCTTCCTGCGGCTCTTGTTCTGATACTACTTCTGCCGCTGTAACGGTTAATTCAAATCCAACTGCAACGGTAAGTTCTGATACTACTATTTCGCAAGGGGCAACAGTTGCTCTTTCTGCTTCGGGAGGAGGAACTTACAGTTGGGGCAATGGCGCCACCACTCAGGCAATTTCTGTTTCTCCGAGTGCAACTACTCAATATTGCGTTACAGTTACCAATGCCGGCAACTGCACTGCTTCTGCCTGTGTAACCGTTACGGTTGATTTGCTGGATTGCGGAGAAATTTTTGTTCCCAATGCTTTCTCTCCAAACAAAGACGGGCAGAACGAACTGGAATGTGTGCTGGGCAAATGCATAGAAACATTCTCCTTCTCCATTTACGACCGATGGGGAGAAAAAGTATTTACAACCGATAATCTTAAAATCTGCTGGGATGGAATATACAAAGGCAAACTCATGAACTCCGCTGAGTTTGTTTACTATCTGGAAGCAACTTTAACAAATGGAAAAAAGGAAAGCAAAAAAGGAAATATCAGTTTAATTCGATAATTAAAAAGTGTAATGAAAAAAATTACTCTCTTAGCAGTTTGTATTCTTACATCTGCCATCTGCCATCTTTCTTCTTACATGGCTTTTTCCCAGGACATTCACTTCGCCCGGTTCTGGATGACCCCCTTGCTTGTTAATCCAGCGCAGTCGGGAGCCGAAAGTGATCTGCGCGCCATCATCAATTACAGAAACCAATGGAACAGCGTTGCAACCCCTTACAGCACAGCCAATGTTTCCTTTGATGCGAAGATTGCCAAAAAGAAAGGCAGGAAAGGATTTTCTGCTATGGGCGTAACTATTTTTCAAGACCAGGCAGGCAATGCGAAAATGAAAACTTTACAGGGAAACATAACTTATGCCTATCATGTTTATATCAACAAGGAAAGCACGCTTGGTGCCGGGCTTTATGGCGGATTTGCCCAGCGAAGCATTAATAATGCTGACCTTCAGTGGATGAATCAGTATGACGGAAGCAGTTACAATGCCGCGATGCCATCCGGTGAGCCATCGGGCGGAGCAAGTTTAACCTATCCTGATTTAGGAAGCGGCATTCATTATGAATATGGCAAGGACAAACTTGATTTAAGCGCGGGCCTATCCATATTCCATGCGAACCGCCCTGCCTATTCTTTTTACGGAAAGGATGATAAACTCAACATGAAAATTACGGGGTATGCAAACGGGCTTGTGCGGTTAAGCAACAGAAATTTTTCGCTGGTACCGGGCTTTATTTATTTTCAGCAGGGAAAATCATCAGAACTTTTTTTTGGAAATATGTTCCGCTACACGTTTAGGGAAGCATCCAGTTCCGGTTATGTGAAAGGCGCTGCCATTTCGCTGGGCGCGCATTACCGGAATAAAGATGCCGTGATCCCTGTCGTAGTGCTTGAGTTTGCACAGTTTAACATCGGCTTGAGTTATGATGTAAACATTTCAAAATTAAAAACTGCCAGCAGCGGACAAGGCGGCTTTGAAATTTCCCTGCGCTTTGTAAATCCCAATCCGTTCCTGCCTAAATCCGCTTCAAGAATTTAGATTATATACTGAGATTACGGTGATTTTAGAAAAAACAAAAAAGCAGATTGCGTGGATGAAATAGCACAAAGTAATCACCGTAATCTTTCAGAAATCTGTTTAATCTTATTGTAGATGTGTATCCCGAAGAGATTTCAATTGGCGGTCTTGCTGATTTGTTGCTTTGGCTTTTTCACCCTTGCACAACAAATCTCTTCCACCAAAAAGCCGGGTGCTGATGCCGAAAAAATCACCATCACCAATCTTGGCAAAACCATCAACACGGCATTTTCTGAATATGCTCCGGTGATATCAGCCGATGGGCAGATGATGGTTTTCACCTCCAGAAGACCGGTGACAGAAAAAGAAATCAAGAAAGGAAAGCAAGGGATGGAAAATGTGTATGAATCCTACTATGATGAGAAAGAAAAAAAATGGGGAGAAGCAAAACGGTTGTCGGAATCCATCAACCAGCCGGGCAGGCATAACTCGGCTATTGCTCTTTCCAATGACGGGCAAACCATGCTGCTGTATCGCGATAATGAAAATGGAAATGGAGACATTTATAAATCCGTCTTGGAAGGAGAACAGTGGAGCGAGCCCGATAAACTGCCCGAACCCGTCAACAGCGCAGACCACGAATCATCAGCAAGCATTGCTCCCGATGGCAATACTATTTATTTTGTCAGCAACCGGAAAGAAGGGCAAGGCGGAAGAGATATCTGGATGTGCAGGAAGGATAAAAACGGAAAATGGGGGAAAGCAAAAAATATGGGTTCCATCATCAACACGCCAGAAGACGAAGAAGCCGTTTTCATTCACCCGGACGGAACGACACTTTATTTCAGCTCCAAGGGACACAAAAGCACAGGGGGATATGATATTTTCAAATCATTATTTGAAAAAGGGAAATGGACAAAACCAATCAATCTTGGTTCTCCTATTAATACTCCTGATGATGATTTATATTTTGTGGTAACGGCAGACGGGCAAACAGGTTATTACGCATCGGCAAAATCAGGAGGCATAGGAGAAAAAGATATTTATCAAATCAATCCCGTAGAAATAAAAAAAGACAAGGGACCCAAACTAACCCTGTTTAAAGGAATGGTCGTTGATAAATTAACATCCGCTCCGCTCGAGTCAGCTATTGAAATTACCGACAACGAAAAAAACGAAGTTCTCTCACAGATAAAATCCAATAGTTCGACAGGGAAGTTTCTCATATCACTTCCATCGGGAAAAAATTACGGCATCAACGTAAAGAAAGAGGGCTACCTTTTTTATTCTGACAACGTGAGCATACCCGACACAGCCGCTTACAAGGAAATAATTAAAACCATTCCGCTGGAAAAAATAAATATAGGAAGCAAAATAGTATTGAAAAACATTTTTTATGATTTTGATAAAGCAACATTGCGTGCCGAATCCATGTCAGAACTTGAACGCTTAGTCCAGTTGCTGACCAATAATCCCGCTATGAAAATCGAATTGTCAAGCCACACCGACAGCAAAGGAACAGATGAATACAACATAAAATTATCACAGGAGCGCGCGCAAGCCGTAGTGGATTACCTCATCAGCAAAGGCATCGGCAAAGACCGCCTTACAGCAAAGGGCTATGGAGAATCACAGCCCATCACCACAAACGATACGGAGGAGGGGCGGCAAATGAACCGCAGAACGGAATTTACAATACTTGAAAAATAAGCATTACTCTTTCTTTCTACAAAAAATTATTCCCTTTCCTGAGAATATGATCTGAGCGGGTGGGCGTAAATTTCTTTTTCTCCTTTTCTCGTTCTGAAAATATCGCAGGCAAGATACACTGCCGAGCGGAAAGATGTTTCGCTGGCTTTGTTTTGCCCGGCAATGTCGTAACCCACTCCGTGGTCGGGAGAAGTGCGGATGACCGGAAGTCCTGCTGTGTAATTCACTCCTGAATCAAACGCGAGCGCCTTGAACGGAACCAGTCCCTGATCGTGATACATGGCGAGCACCGCATCGAATTTCATGTGCATCGCGGTTCCGAAAAACCCGTCAGCGGAATACGGTCCCATCACCATTATGTTTTCGCTTTTCGCTTTCGCGATAGCGGGAACAATCACCACTGCTTCTTCGCCACCGATTGTTCCGTTATCTCCTGCGTGCGGATTTAATCCGAGCACAGCGATTTTTGGTTTGCGTATTCCGAAATCTTCCAGGAGAGATTTGTTGAGCAGTTTTATTTTATTAACTATTTTATCCTGGTTGATGATGGCGGAAACATTCGCAAGCGGAACATGCCCGGTCACCACGCCAACGCGGAATTTATCAGAACACATCAGCATGAGCGCATCGTTTTTAAAACGATTCTCCAAATAATCGGTGTGCCCTTTGAACTGAAACTGTTCTGACTGAATGTTATGCTTGTTGATGGGTGCCGTTACCAGCACATCAATTTTCTTTTGCTCCAATGCTTCGCAGGCAGCGCCAATTGACTTCAAAGCATATTTTCCTGCTGTTTGAGTGGAAGTGCCGAACTCAATCGGAATTTCTTCTTCGTACACATTTAAAATATTGAGCTGTCTTTGCATTGCCTGCTCAGCGCTTCGTATCTGATTGAAGCGTATTTCCACATTCATTGCCTTGCGATGAAAAGAAAAAGTTTTCTGCGAGCCGAAAAGAACAGGCGTGCAAACTTCCAGCATGGAAGTATCCATAAAAGTTTTAATAATAACTTCCAGCCCGATTCCGTTCGGGTCGCCCTGCGTGATGCCAACTTTTATTTTTTCTGAAGACATATTTTTTGAATATCGAATACTGAACAAGGAATGCTGAACACCGAAGTTTTTAATTTACTTCAACATTCGATATTCCTTGTTCGATATTCATGATTTGAGTTCTTAATAATTTTTAAGAAAATCGAAAAGAAGACGAACTCCCGTTCCCGTTCCGCCTTTTCCGCGATAGGAATCTTTCACGGTGAGAAATGCGGGACCGGCAATGTCAAGATGAATCCATGGATAATCAATGAAGCGCGCGAGAAATTTCCCTGCTGTGATGGCGCCTCCGTACGCACCGCCAATATTTTTCATGTCGGCAATATCGGATTTGATAAGCTCATCATATTCCTCCCAGAAAGGAAATTCTGCCAGGCGCTCGTGTACATTGTTTCCGCTGGCTTTCAATTTATTTTTCTGCGTTTCGCTTGCTGTTCCCATCGCCACCATTCCGAAAGTTCCGATAGCAGCGATTGCAGCGCCTGTCAGCGTTGCCAGGTCAATCACGAGTTCAGGGTTATATTGCTTCGCATACGCAAGCGCATCGGCAAGAATCATTCTTCCTTCCGCATCCGCGTTGAGCATTTCCACCATTTGCCCGTCATACATTTTTATTACATCACCGGGTGCATACGCGTTTCCACTGGGGCGGTTATCCGTTGAAGGAACCAAACCTATCACATGCACCGGAAGTTTTGCTTTCGCGATGGCGTACATCGTTCCTCCCACAGCGGCAGAGCCCGCCATGTCGCACTTCATGTAGTCCATGGAATTGGGTGTGGGCTTCAAACTCAATCCGCCCGTATCGTACACCACACCTTTTCCTACGAGCACAATCGGTTTTTTATTTTTATGGCGGCTGGGTTTCCATTCCATGATGGTGAAGGTGGGCGGATCAACGCTTCCTAAATTCACAGCCAGCAGTCCGCCCATCCCGAGCGAAGTGATTTTTGCTTTATCAAACACGGTCACTTTGAATCCCGCTTCCTTTCCCAATCGCTGAAATTCTTTTGCAAGTTGTGTCGCGTTGAGTGTGCTGACGGGTTCGTTCACCAAGGTTCTTGCTTCTCCAACCGCATCCACCGAAATCTGCAAGCGTTCAACATCTTTTACATTTACTTTTTTGCTGTTGACGAAAATATTTCTGAGGGTAAATTTATCTTTCTGAAAATCTTTTGTCTTGTATTTGATGAACTGGTAATTGCCGAGCGCGATTCCTTCAGCAAGAGCGAGGATTGCTTTTGCATCGCCAATGGCATCCACAACAACGATGGATTCTTTTTTCGCATCGTTGAGATAGATGGCTATTTTATCTCCCGCTTTCCGGCAGACCTCCAGCGTGAGCGCTTCTTTTTCTTTTTTAACCAGCAGCGAAAGAATCACCACTCGCCTCAATTGGTTGATAACGACAAGTTTTTTGTCCTTCTTTTCGAATTCCATTTTCGCATACTCCATTTCGGAAGATGACAAACCGAATCCTTCAAGCGAAGAATTCCTTTTACACAGCACCACCATGTTTTCGTTCTCTGACGGAACGGGTCCTTTCTTAATGAGCGTCATATTAATTCTTATTTTTGAGAGGGTAAATGTAGAGAAAATATGAATAGTGATTCCCTTCTTAAACGCGCGCTGCAGTTTGAATTTCTTTCCATTGAAGAAGGAGTTTTTCTCTTTGAGAAGGCGACTATTTCCGAACTGATGTATGTGGCGAATGAGCTGAGAAAAATTCAGAAGAAAGCCCTGCCTGCCGGCAGGCAGGGAAGCGAACACATTGTTACCTGGCAGATAGACCGAAACCTAAACACCACCAATGTGTGCATTGCCAACTGCAAGTTCTGCAACTTCTACCGCATTCCGGGACACGCTGAATCGTACATCACCGATATTGAAACGTATAAGAAAAAAATTGAAGAGACCTTCCGATGGGGAGGAGACCAGTTGCTGTTGCAGGGTGGACATCACCCTGAACTCGGATTAAAATTCTATACCGATTTATTTTCTTCACTAAAAAAACTTTATCCGAAGTTAAAATTGCATTCGCTCGGTCCGCCCGAAGTGGCGCACATCACCAAGTTGGAAAAATCCACGCACACCGAAGTGCTGAAAGCTCTGGTGGAAGCCGGATTGGATTCTCTCCCCGGTGCAGGCGCGGAAATTCTGAATGACCGCGTGCGCAGATTAATTTCCAACGGAAAATGCGGAGGTAAAGAATGGCTGGATGTGATGCGAGCCGCGCACAAACTTAATATCACCACATCAGCCACCATGATGTTCGGGCATGTGGAAACGCTGTATGAACGATTTGAACATTTGGTTTGGCTTCGTGAAGTGCAAAACGAAAAGCCGAAACACGCAAAAGGATTTCTCGCTTTCATTCCATGGACATTTCAGGATGTGGACACGCTTCTTGCCGAAGTGCGCGGGGTAAAAAACAGTACCACAGGCGAAGAATACATCCGCATGATTGCGATGAGCCGCATCATGCTTCCGAACATTCTTAACATTCAGGCATCATGGCTCACGGTGGGAAAAGAAACCGCTCAGCTAAGTTTACACGCAGGCGCCAACGATTTCGGAAGTATTATGCTGGAAGAAAATGTGGTTAGCGCGGCAGGCGCACCTCACCGCTTCACTTTTAAAACCATACAAGATGCCATCCGCGAAGCGGGTTTTGAACCTCAGTTGAGAAACCAGCAGTATGAATACCGCATTCTTCCGCAGGAAACAGTGGAGCAGGTGGTGAATTACTGAGTCCCCCGAAAGTTCCCAAGTCCCAAGTTCCAAATTCCAAGACCCAAATTCCAAGGGAACAGCCGATGCTGGCTGTTTCTTGGGACTTGGAACTTGGGGCTTGATGCTTGGGACTTATTTTTTTGTTGCACACGTGCAAGTAATATTTATCTTTGCCTCGCCTTTGTAAAGGATAAAAAATATACTCATGCAATCAAGCCGATACCCTGCTTATGTTTTCATTGCATGCCTCTCTGTATTTATGCTGGCTTTTTCTTTTTCATGCCAGCGGAATAAAGAATGCGATGTGGTGATAAACGTGGTGGATGGCAACAACAGCTCTCCGGTTTTTTCTGCAACGGTGCATTTGTATCCTCCCCCGGGAACAAACGGAAACCTTAACATTCAGGACCAAACCGGTGTGACCGATGCCGCAGGTTCTGTATCCTTCACGTTTAAACTCCCCGCCATTTTGCAGGCAGACATCACGCCCATTTCCACCAGCACGCTTACTGCCGGCAGCGCCCTTGTTAAACTGGAAGAAGGCAAGCAGGTGAGCAAGACCATTAAGCTGTATTAAGACTTAGGTTCTACTATGTTTGTTGTGGGTAAACTAAAAAATGAACAATAGAACAATAGAACATTTGAATAACGAAGTCAGAAGTAAAATACATTCACTTCGAATGTTCTTAGTTCAAATGTTCAAATGTTCGTTATTCAATTTACAGTTCTACTATAAATCTCTACCCACAGGAAACCTCGTAGAACTAGACTGACGCACACTTTGCCCTAAATCCCTGCCTCCGCCCTAAAGGGTGAAGGATTTTGGTTTTTGTCTTTGTCCCCTTTAGGGTTAGGGCTGCCTTTCTTTTCTCCCTTGGGGATACGACCTTGGAATTTGGGGCTTGGAATTTGGAACTTGGGACTTCAACATTTCGGAAAGCCCGGTTGCTTTGGTATAAATCAGAGGGCTTTTTTATTTTACCCGCAGTGAAATATTCCGTACATTAGTTTGTTCATTCCACTATTGTACTATTTTTGATGTACTGTTCAGCATGAAAAGAATCTTTACCATACTTTTTTCTATTCTTTCTTATTTCTCTTTCGCCACTCACGAGCGAGCAGGTGAAATTACTTTCGAATGTTTGGGAGGATATACTTATTCAATTACAATAACAACTTATACAAAAGGAAGCAGCGACCCGGCAGACCGATGCATGCTCACCATAAATTTTGGAGGAGGAGTTGGCGACACGGCTGTGGTTTGCAGAAGCAATTTTGAACCGGGCGACCCCTCAACAGATTATTGGAATGCTTCAGGCTGCTCCTGCGGAAGCGGGAACACTCACCACATGGGGGAATGGAACATTGGTTCTCCCAGTTTAGTTTCATTGAACATTAAAAAAAATGTTTACACAACCACTCATACGTATTCGGGTCCGGGAACTTACATTCTTTCCATGACCGATGCCAACCGTAATACTGGAATAGTGAACATGCCGCCCGGTAATGGCGACATTCCTTTCAGCATACAGGATACCCTGAAAATCTCTTCTGCTTATGGGATGCCACAGTGCAATAGCTCTCCCACCTTTTCCAATCCTCCGGTTGACAGGGCTTGTGCGGGAAAAATTTTTATTCATAACCCGGGCGCATCCGATATTGACGGAGATAGTTTGTCATATAAACTTGGTGTGTGTTTTGAAGATAGAGGCGTTCCGATTCCCGGCTATTATATTCCTTCGGGCGTTTCGCTTGACCCTTATACCGGGGATTTTGTGTGGAATGTTCCTCCGGCAGTTATCAGCCCTCCTGACTGTGATGAATATAATTTTGCAATTGATGTTGAAGAGTGGGCGTTAAATAAATGGACACATCATCGCTCTTTAATCGGCACAGTGAGAAGAGACATGCAAATAAGAGTATGCAATTGCCAGAACGACCCTCCCGTAATTTCACCTGTGGATGATACCTGTATTCTGGCAAATACAAATCTTACGCTCACGGTTACGGCTACTGACGTTATTCAGCTTGACGGCATTCAATCCTTTACCGTCACAGGAGGTCCGTTCAACACAACACCTTCTGCCACCTTTACCACATCATTTATTCCGCCAGCAACTCCGGTTACCGGAATTTTTTCATGGACTCCCACCTGCAGCCAGGTGAGGCAGCAGCCCTACCTTGTAACCTTCAAAGCGGTGGATGACGGTGCGCCTGATAGTCCTGCCGTTCCGCTTACGGATTACGAATCATTTTTCATACGGGTGATTGCGCCCGCACCCGCCAACCTTGCTGCCGGTCCTGATTGCGCCAAAATGCTTCTGAGCTGGAACACCGCTCCCTGCAATAACCAATCGGGGAATTATCTTTACAAATACAAAATATACCGCAGGATCGGCTGCGATACCAACACGGCAGGCAACTGCGTAACAGGCGTTCCGCCTTTGTGGGGATACACGCTGATAGCCACCGTATCAAACGCCACCACTTCTTACACCGATAACAACGGGGGCTTGGGGCTGGTGCCGGGCAATGATTATTCCTACCGCGTAACAGCAACTTATATTGACGGTGCCGAAAGTTATGCCTCCGACCCTGTGTGCAAACACCTGGTGCGCGACATGCCCATTATCACCAATGTGGATGTGAAAAACACAGGCACCACCAACGGAGTGATAAATATAAAATGGGTGAAGCCGCTCGTGAGCGCTACGGATTTTGATACTATACTGAATCCAGGTCCTTATAAATTTGAACTGATGCGCGCTGCCGGGTCTGCTCCTCTTTCTCTGATAAAAACATTCTCCAGCCCCTTCTTTGCCGCGCTGGATACTACTTATCTTGATTCGTTCCTCACTACGCAAACCAAACCCTACAAGTACCGCGTTGACTTTTATCACGGAACAAGTACTTCATCCTGCTATGCGCAAAGCGCTTCTTCGGTGTTTTTAACCTGCCATCCGAACGATAATCAGATTCAAATCACCTGGAACGAGCAGGTGCCATGGTCAAATGACCGGTATGACATTTATAAATTCAACGGCTCTGTGTGGGATTCTATCGGCACCACTACTTTGCAAACATTTACCGATACGGGGCTGGGCAACGGAATAACGTATTGCTACAAGGTGAAAAGCACTGGCGCATACATTGACACCACGCTTCCAAAGCCGCTCATCAACTGGTCTCAGGAACTTTGCTGCGCGCCTGTTGACCTGACTCCGCCCTGCCCTGTTTCGCTGGCGGTGGATTCAAGCTGCGACTTATCAAGAAATATTTTAACGTGGAACAACCCGAACAACTCCTGCTGCGATGACGCGCTGTATTACATCCTCTATTATTCGCCTGTTGAAGACGATGATTTTTCAGTGCTCGATACTATTTTCAACATAAACACTACCACATTTATTGATGATAGTTTGTCATCCATTGCGGGATGCTACGCGGTCACTTCGGTGGATTCATTCAGCAACGAAAGCGCTTTCAGCAACCTGGTTTGCATTGACAATTGCCCTTACTATGAACTCCCCAATGTGTTCACTCCGAACGGGGACGGGTCAAACGATTTCTTCACTCCCCTGCATCCGTATAAATATGTAAAGGATATTGACATTAAGATTTACAACCGATGGGGAACGGAAGTGTTCCGCACTGCCGACCCTGAAATAATGTGGGATGGAAAAAGCGCACAGACAAAAATGCAATGTTCAGATGGAGTGTACTTTTATGCCTGCATTGTGAATGACATCCGCCTCAAAGGAATCATTCCCCGCTCGCTGGTAGGCAATGTGCATTTGCTCAGCAAGTAATTGCCTCACCCTAACCCTCTCCTGAAGGAGAGGGAACTTATCCGCATTTTTTGTAATTCGTATATTCGCAGTCAAGTTTACCCTGAGCGTAGTCGAAGGGTTATCCGTACCATGTTTACAGGAATTATAGAAGCCACAGGAAAAGTAATTTCTATTGAGAAGGATAAATCCAATCTCAGGTTCGGGATTGAATGTGCTTTTGCGAAGGAATTAAAAATCGGGCAAAGCGTTGCGCACAACGGAGTGTGCCTCACCGTAGAAAACATTTCTTCTTCCAGGAAAAATTATACTGTAACAGCGGTTAAAGAAACTCTCGATAAATCCAATCTTGGCTTATTAAAAAAAGGAAATAGGATAAACCTTGAACGCTCATTAAAAATCGGTGATAGGCTGGACGGGCATTTTGTGCAGGGGCATGTGGATTGCATGGCAGAGGTGAATGCAATCAAGAAAGAAAAGGGAAGCTGGAGTTTCAAATTCCAAGTCTCAAACTCCAAGTCTCAAGTCTCAAATCTGATAATTGAAAAGGGAAGCATTTGCATAAATGGCGTATCTCTTACTGTTGTTGACACCTCCCCTAACGGGGGAGATTTAGAGGGGGCTTCCTTTTCAGTGGCAATCATTCCACATACATTCAAGCACACCAATTTTTCTTCTCTGAAGAAAGGCGATAAAGCAAACATCGAGTTTGATATTCTCGGCAAGCACATTGAAAAGATTCTTTCTTCCCGCCTTTCCTAAGAACTCTCTCCCCTTTCACAAATTTCCTTCTTCGAAAATTCATATTCCGCAATAATTTCCTCCACAATTCTTTTCACCGGTTTAATTTCTTTCAGCATGGCGCTCACCTGCCCTATCTCCAGTTCGCCTTCTTCCAAATCTCCTTCAAACATTCCTTTTTTTGCGCGGGCTTTTCCTAAAATAGTTTTCAGTTCTTCCGTTGACGCGCCTTTGTCTTCGGCATCCTGCACCTGCATAAAAAATTTATTCTTCACTACCCGCACAGGACCTAATTTTTTCAGGGAGAGCTGCGTATCGCCTTCATTCAGTTCAGTGATTTTCTTTTTAAAGCCGGCATGAAGCGAAGATTCTTCTGAAGCCGCAAAGCGTGAGCCGATCTGCACTCCGTCCGCGCCCAGAGCAAGTGCCGCAAGCATTTGCCTGCCGGTGGCAATTCCACCTGCGGCAATGAGCGGGAGTTTTATTTTTTCTCTCACCATCGGAATCAGAACCATCGTGGTAGTTTCTTCGCGCCCGTTGTGCCCGCCTGCTTCAAAACCTTCCGCCACCACCGCATCGCATCCTGCCTCTTCGCTCTTCTGCGCAAACTTTACGCTGGCTACCACGTGCACTACTTTTATTCCTCGCTCCTTCAGCCAGCCCGTCCATGTTTTCGGGTTTCCGGCAGAAGTGAAAACAACTTTCACACCTTCTTCCACAATGATATTCATTATCTTTTCTATCTCAGGATAAAGCATGGGCACGTTAACTCCGAAAGGTTGAGTGGTCGCTTTTTTGCATTTCTGAATATGTTCGCGCAAAACATCGGGGTGCATGGAGCCCGCACCAATCAGTCCTAAACAACCTGAATTTGAAGCGGCTGAAGCCAACCGCCAGCCACTGGTCCAGATCATTCCTGCCTGTATAATAGGGTACTGAATTCCTAATAAATTGCAGATTTTGTTCTTCATATAAAATTTATATCTTTGTAGTTGTAATAACTGAAACAAAGTAAACGAAAATTCCGTTCAAGCTGTATCTGAATGTTTACAATGAAAAAAATAGTTTTCTCCTGTTTTATTCTTTCCTTTTCCACGCTGGGATTTTCTCAGTATAAATGGGATTTCGGAGTGAACCTTGGCGCTGCAAATTATCTGGGTGAAATCGGAGGAAAAGAAAAAACACGAAGAGATTTCATTCTTGATTTAAAACTATCGCAGACAAGAAGTGCGGTAGGAGGATTTGCCCGATATAAAATCAATCCTGATATTTATATCAGAACCAGCCTTGCCTGGAACCGGATTTCAGGAGCAGATAAATTTTCTACCAATCCCGGCAGAACGGGAAGAAACCTTAGTTTCAGAAATGATATTTATGAAGCAAGCGTTACCGGTCAGTATATGTTTTATGATGTTGCCGATCTGGGAAGAACCTATCGCTACCGCAATGATTTCAAGGCATATATTTTTACCGGATTCGCAGGATTGTATAATAACCCCAAAGCACAATATAACGGAAGCTGGGTTGCATTAGCCCCATTGCATACAGAAGGTCAGGGACTTGTTGCAGGCGCTCCAAAAGTTTATGGAAAATTTCAGATTGCCGTTCCCGCAGGAGCAGGATTCTTTTTTACCATCAGCAAAATATACCGCATCGGATGGGAGCTTAACTGGAGAACAACTTTCACGGATTATCTTGATGATGTTAGTACGAACTATGTTGACCCCTCTGTTTTTGCCGGCAATCAAACAGCCATTGATCTTGCCAACCGCAATCCTGAGTTAACATACGATGATAATTCGCTCCCTGATCCCAGAAATTATTATCCGCATATTGAAAATGGAACCAAAGTGTATCCTAAACGTGGCGACCCTACGCACAATGATTCTTACCTGAGCACTACCATTAACGCGAGTTACGTGCTGAAAGGAAGAAGCAGGTTTGCCAAGACAAAGTATAAATCTTATTTCAAGGGGAAGAAATATACCAAACGTACCATTCGCGCCAAGTTCTAAAAGTATTCCCTTTCCATAAAGGGTGAAAACAAGAAAAGAAATTTTTCTCAGCCGAAAATAACTTACTCCCTTTAGGGGTGGGGAAAAAATTGTCTCAGTTTTGAAAGCGGCTTTGCAATAAAAGTGAACGGTGCCGGCTTTAATCCGTTTATTTTCCATGCTGCTTTATCTTCACGATTCGCTTTTATTCGGCTTATCAGGGTAACGTTACTCTTTCCGCCTGTTCTCATTTTCACCAGCACTTCCGGAATATAGGAAGATGAGATTTTGTTCTTATACAGGAACCGGAGCATGAGTTCATAATCAGCAGCAATAGAAAAGGAAGTATTGAACAATCCGAATTTTTCATAGCAGTTTCTCCTTACGAAAAATGTTGGGTGCGGGGGCATCCACCCTTTGAGAAAAAGTTTTGGATTATATGGCTGTGATTTCCAGTATCTGAAAATTGTTTGCGAATTATCTTTTGCCACATATTGCAAATCTCCATAAACGCAGTCGGTTTGTTTTAACTGAAACTCTTTCACAATCAGAGAAATTATTTTTTCATTCACATAAAAATCATCTGCATTCAAAATGCCAACAACATCTCCCGAAGCAGATTTTATTCCTTTATTAATAGCGAAATACATTCCACTGTCTTTTTCAACAATGAGCTTTGAAATTCTATTCTTATATTTTTCAATTATTGAAATTGTTTTGTCGGTGGAATTTCCATCAACAATAATATATTCAATATCGCTATAACTCTGTTGAAGCACGGATTGAATGGCAGACTCAATCGTTGTTTCTGCATTATAACAAACAGTGATAATGGAAACTTTCATTATTACAGATTAAATAATTTTTTCCATACGGCAAAACTTATCATTCTGAATACACGCACGCCATCTGTATGATTTGAAATGCTGAAAAACTTACGGGGATTGTTTTTTAGTTTTTGTACATCAATAAAATCTTTCACTGAATCGTCAAAAAAGTCGAGGCATTCATTCTGAATCTGCTTCATCCATTTATCTATCGGGGTAACAAAGCCAAGTTTGTCTTTTCTTTCCTTGATTTCTTTCGGAAGGTAATTTCTCATTGCTTCGCGAAGTAAATGTTTATTTACTCCATTATGAATTTTATATGTCCCTGGAATGCTGAAAATATATTCCACAAGCTTATGGTCATCGGCAAAAGGAGTTCGCGCCTCAATGGAATGCCACATGGATGAACGATCTTCGTATTTGAGATACATTTTCAGGCGTGTATTTGTAAAATCTTTCAAAAGCGCTTCGTTAAGCGAAGTGGATGTGTTTACATCCATCTCTGCCAGCCCAGTGCTTGTATTGACATACTCACGTATAACACTTTTATTTAAAAAACCATTTTGACTGAAATAAGATTTATAAAATGACTCCTGCAAAGAAGGGGGCGTTAATGATATAAATTGTTTTCTGAAAAAGTTTTTACTCATTTGCTTAAAATTGAACATTGCTTTTCCATCTGCAGATGTTTCGGAAAAAAGTTTTTTAATCTGCCCATTGCGTAAAAGTTCTTTCCAGAATACCATAGAATGTGACAGATACCCTCCGAATAATTCATCGCCTCCTTGTCCATCAAGAATAACTTTTATGTTTTTTTCCTTTGCTCTGCGCATTAGCTGAAATTGTCCGTAAGTTCCTGTCGAACAAACAGGAGTGTCCTGTGCATAATTCATGTCGTGGAAATCTTTTAGCAAATCAACTGCAGTGGGGCGGACTAAATTCCATTCTGCATTTGTTTGGTCAACCACATATTTTGCCCATGGACTTTCATCAATATCTTTTTCTTCAAACTTCAGTGTAAATACATTCAGCTTGTCTCCAAGATTTACTTTATGTCCTGTGCTGATTAATTTTCCCATGATGCTTACGATGGCCGAACTGTCAATGCCACCGCTAAGGCATGAACCCACAGGAACATCAGAACGCAATCTGAGTTGTACAGAATCGACAAGAAGTCTCTCCGTTTCATCACGGTATTCTGAGAATTTATTTTCACCAAATGATGAACAAAGCGTGTTTGCTTTAAGGTTATAATAATTCCATTTTGCCAATTCCCCTGTTTTCAAATTTATCCAGAAGTTGTGCGCTGGCATCAGCTCAAAAATATTTTTGAACATATTCTCTTCTCCTCTTTCGATATATTGTATGTCTCCGACAAGAAATGCGGATGCCGCTTTGCGATTTATCGCTGTATGAACAAACGGAAGCTTTAGCAGTGCTTTTTGCTCAGATGCAAAAGCAAAAACATTCTCGTCCTTGTAATAATAGAAAGGCTTCACTCCCACCCTGTCGCGCGAACAGAATAAAATATTTTTTTCGCTGTCAAAAATCACAAACGCCCACATTCCGTTGAAATGATTCACACAATTTTCTCCCCAATGCAAATAGGATTGTAAAATAACTTCCGTGTCTGTATTTGTCCGGAAAGAGAATCCTTTATCAGACAACTCTACGCGAAGTTCTATATGGTTGTAAATTTCACCGTTGTAAATAATCCAGATTTTTTTTTCAGCATCACACATCGGCTGATGTCCTGCAGGAGAAACATCAATAACAGATAACCTTCTGTGACCAAAAGCAAAACGAATATTTTCTATAGGAACATTCTCAACAGAAATTTTCGGAGAATAAGTAAGGGCAGATTCAATAACGTTTGCAGGTGTTTCCTTTCCATATGCTGAAACCATTTTAGAATCTCCGTGAAATAAAAAACCTTCTCCGTCAGGACCTCGGTGTCGTAGCGTATCCGTCATCGTTTTAATATGAAGAGGGATATCCCGAACGCTTTCGTTAAGATTGATTATGCCAGTAATGCCACACATGATAAGACCAAAACCTATTGAGTTTGTTTCGAAAAAAAAATATTTTTCATTTCCAGATAAACAACATTAAAATCATTTCGTGTAAAAATAAAATCACGAAGGTGCACCTCTTCTGCTTCTTTCATAAACATGATAAACTGATAAACTACTCCGCTCGTATAAGATGCGCTCGCTGTAATTCCAGCCCCCATCATGCCATACCGTGGAATCAAAATAAATCCTAATGCCAATGTTATGCAAAACCCAATCATGGAAGCGAAAACACTTACTTTTGGTTTACCTATGCCAACAAAGTAGGCGCTGAATATTATTCCTGCAGAAAAAATAATTATACCTACACTGAGGGGAAAAAGAACGGCTTTTATCCCGCCAAAACCCTCTCCAAAAACAAATGCAAACAAGGATGCAGGCATACAAAGCAAAATGCCGGTGCAAACGATCGTGCTAAGAAATACAATTTTTACTAAAATCACTGTAAGTTTTCGAGAATATTGTTTGTCATCTGAGTTTGAAATTCTGGAATACAAAATAAGAGCCACACTCTGGCTGATGAGCCATAATGCCTCTGCAACAGAAACAGCGATTGAATAAATTCCAACTTCTTTTCTTCCCTCTTCATGAAATTTATCTACCAGATAAAAACTTAAGCGGTAATTGAACATTTGCGCAATGTTTCCCGCCTGCACGACAAATCCACTTTTCAATGTTTCATAAAAAGTTACAGTTATATTTTTGAATGAGATTTTCTGAAGATGTTTAATAATAAAAACAAAACTCAAAATAAGAGCAATGGATGATGAAAAATAAAGGGCATTAATATAGGCTGATAAATTTTTCATGCCATAAATTTCAAGATAAAAAACAAAACACGCGATCATTGTAAATGATTGAAGCAAAGCAGTGAGATTACATTTGTGCACTTCTTCCTTTCCCATCATAATCATGGTATTGATTGTAATAACAGAATATAATAATGAAATCATGATAAGATGTCTGCAGGAATCTGCATCAGATAAATGCAGAAGAACGAGTATAAGTGGCGCGGTGATGGAAGAAATAAACGCCCATGCATAGGATGGCAAAAGAAGATGCATGATGTTATTTCTTGGGACAAGGTAAACAAGATAGGGTCCTCCAACAAAATTATTTATCAGTTGAACAATCGTAAGATTGAGCATAAATAAACTTGCATCGCCTTTTCCCTCAGGCCCCAAATACTGCGAAGTAACGATAGCGAGAGCAAATGTCAAACCTGCAAGTAATGTGCGCGCAAAAATTGTTGATACGATTTTTTTAAACATTTTTACAGAATCACTTCTTTATATACGTTGTCGAATTTTTCTGAAACAGCATTATAACTGAAATTATTCATTGCATATTCTCTCAAATAATCTGCATTGAACATTTTTGTTTTTTTCAAAACTGCCTGAATAGCATCACAGAGTGCATTTTCATCACAGGGAGGAACCAATATTCCCAACTCATTATTAATATGCTCCATCATGCCGTGAATGGCAGAGCCAATTACAGGCAGCCCGCTAGCCAGTGATTCTGTCATCACGCTTGGCATATTATCATAATTGCTGAACAAAATAAATGCATCTGCGTTTCTCATTGCTTCAGCTACTTCAGAAGATTTTTTTGCACCATGAAAAAAAATAAAATTATTCAATAATTTATTTTCCACAGCAAGCTTTTCCATCTCCTTCATGTCTGCACCATCTCCGATTATATGATATTCAAAATCATTTCTTAAAAAAGATATTTTTTTTATTACTCTAATTGTGCCGGATATATTTTTCGCTCTATCATCCATATCGGCAACTGTGAGCAGTGTAAATTTTTCTTTCAACTTTTTTTCAGGCGCTGGATGAAATTGGTTTATATCTACAACATTTGGAATAATGTGATATACGTTATTTAATTTATATGTAATCATTGCATCCCTCAAACTTTTGCTTACGACAGTAACGCCATCTGCTTTTCGCACAGCAAGTTTGGTAAGCCACTTTTTCAAAAATCCTTTATAGGAACCATCTTCAGGTAAATAACCTGACCATTGTTCGGTAATGATATATGGAGTGTTGTTAAACATTTTATAATAATACGCTATAAAAAAAGTTCTTGCTAAAACATGAATATGGGAAATATCGGGCGTTCCGAATTTTTCTTTAATAATTTTTATTCCCAATCTGCAGGATTTTAAGTAACGGAAAAATTTGATGAAGGATGGTGCTGAGTTATTGTAATATACCCTTGCAGTTGATATTCCATCTTCAACAGAAAATTCAGAATCATAAATTTTATTTTTCATTTCAGGATCAGCGTTAACAAAAAGAACAGCAACTTTATGCTTCAATGCAACTGACAAGGCATGGCGTCTGATGAAAATGCCTTTTAACGGGTCGTTTCTGTCAGGATACCACCTGGGAATGAAAAGTATTTTAAGGTTTTTTTTCACACAAGTTATTTCAGTTGATAAATTTTTAATTCGATTTCAGGAATTATTTTTTCGTTCGAATATATTGAATCAGGAACAACCAAAGAGCTATCCCAAGACAATAAATACCTGATATTGAATTTTTGTAATTCTTGTGCAATGTTTTTGCCTTGTTCAGGAACGCAGAGCATGCCGAAGTATTTTCTATCTGCCAAATAACTAACAAGAGCTGATTTAGCGTAATGCACATCTGGATTTTCATTTGATGAAAAAAGAGAGGCAGTTTCTCCCGAAATAAATTTTGTTACTTCTGCTTTCTCATTATAAATTGCTACGTGCTCATTATAATATTTTCTAAATTCAATCAAAGGATTTTTGACAAAAAGAAAGAGGAAAATGGATAAAAATAATATTCCTACTTTTTTATTTCTTTCAATGAGTCTATGAAAAGAATAATAAGAAAGTATTGCGATTGCAACCGTGTTAATCCAAAGATATCTTTCCATTACTAAAAGAAAAACGTATGGAAAAGTGCAGCAAATACATAAAACAAACAATGTCAGATTATTTGTAAAAATATTTTTAACATCTTCTTTCCCATAAAACCATAATAACAGCAGAGAAATACATAAAACAGTTCCCGCATCTAATCCAAAATAAAATGAACGTATGCTCAGCAAATTTTTTCCAATCACTAACAAATAATGAATAAAATTTTCAGAACTTGTAAATGGAGACCACTGAACCAAAAACATTTTTTGCGGCTCTTCCCATGCACATAATGATGATTCACTAGGAGGTGGGGTGAGTCCTTGCCTCGAATACGGGTGTCTTATTTCTGAAAAAACATCGGGGTTGATAAAAGGGTTGATAACATTCAAATTATAGGAAGCAGCAGAAGAAATAACAAATTTATTTTCCTTATTGCTTATTAAATAAATCCAAACAGATGAAATCCCCAAAAAGACAAATAACGTCAGCACATATTTTATCAATATAGTTTTGACAGGAGACTCTTTTTTGAAGTATAATAATAAATTGTAAGCGGAAAATGTTACTAAGAAAAAAGAAAATCCAATGCCCTTTGAAAAATATAGTAATGCGCCCATTGTTCCAATAATTATAAATGAAATCCTTTTTCCAAAGTAAAATGTTTTTTTATTCAAAATAACACCGAGCCAAATTGATAACGCAAGAAATATCAAATCTGCAGTTAAAACCAAAAGCACGCAGTTGAGAATGAAAATAAGAACGGCAGACATTATTGAATAATAAATAAATCTGTTATTGCTGCTTGAAAGCAGTCTGTTGATTCCAAGTAATACAAAACCTCCAATTACTAATTGCAATACTTTGGCAAGTACAATAGGCTCAATCCCGCTCAATATTAAAATTGATAAAAGCCATGAGAAAAGAGGACTCCAGAAACTGTTCATGGCTTCTGTAAAATTCCCTACAGAATATTTTTTCGCAATGACAAGATATTGCAGCGCATCAGGAGAATCTACAAAATACTTATAGTGAGGAAATAAAATGATTGCAAGTAATACATATACCAACAATACGATGAATATATCCTTTTGCACTTTCATATAAAAAACATCATCAGGAAAGTTTTTTCAACTTTAAGCGGATTGAATTTCCAATCACAACAACATCTGAAAATGCCATAATAAGCGCGCCAATCATAGGGCTGAGAAATCCTGCTGCTGCAATCGGAATGGCAACCACATTATAAAAAAATGCCCAGAAAAGATTTTGCTTTATGGTTTTCAGCGTGTGTTTGCTGATAAGATAAGCAGTTTGTAATTGCAATAAATCCTTTTCATTCAATAAAATTATTTGCGATGAATGAATAGCAACTTGTGTAGCGTTCCCTATTGAAATCCCTACAGATGCTTTTGCAAGCGCAGGCGCATCGTTGATTCCATCTCCCACCATTGCAATATGCCCATTCTTTGTCAGTGAATCTATCATGTTGAGTTTTTGATCGGGCAGCTGTTCACTGTAAACTTCTTTAATACCAAGTTCGAATGCAATTTCATCACAGCGTTTTTTTGTATCTCCGCTGAGGAGAATTGGGTTAATATTCAGGGATTTTAAAAAAGAAATAGTTTCTTTTGAACCTTCTTTTATTTCGTCATTCATATCTACAACGCCCATCAGGAAATTATTTTTCAAAACATAAAGAGAATGGGATTTATCTGCTGAAGATTCTGCAATCAGTCGTTGCGAACCTACTTTGTAAATGATACCATCAGAAGTTTTTGCTTCAATGCCGATGCCCTTTATCTCTTTGATTTCGGCAAAAGAAATCTTGTAAAATGATTTGCCTTTCAATTCATTCACGATTGATTTTGCAATGGGGTGTGAAGAATGTTGTTCAAGGTAAAAAAGAACAGATTCAATTTCTTCTTTTGAAGAACCGTTCTTCGCTTCAATATTTTTTATTTTGAAATTGCCTGTGGTGAGCGTTCCTGTTTTATCGAACACTATGCTTTTCACTTTCGCAAATTCTTCGAGAGAGCTTCCGCCTTTAATGAGAATTCCATTTTTTGCTGCTCGCCCGATTCCAACCATTACGGCTGTGGGAGTTGCCAGTCCCATCGCGCAAGGACAGGAAATTACCAGCACGGCAATGCTGTTCATCAAAGATTTCTGAATGGAAATATCAAAAACAAAATGACAAATCAAAAAAGTTAAAACTGAAACGCCTAAAACTATCGGAACAAAAATGTTGCTGACTTTATCTCCGAGTTTTTGAATGGAAGGTTTGGCTTGCTGTGCGTTCTTCACCATCTCAATAATTTTTGAAAGAACTGTTTCCTTTCCGATTTTTTCAGCGAGCATCCGCATATTCCCGCTCACAGTGATGGTTCCTCCAATGACTTTTTCTCCTTTGGATTTTTCCACAGGAAAACTTTCTCCTGTAATCATAGATTCATCCACAGAAATATTTCCTGAAAGAATTGAACCATCCACAGGTATTTTATCCCCCATGTTTACAATCAAAATGTCTCCGACAAGAATTTCTTTCACTGAAACTTCATAAATCATTTCCAGCCCGTTATGTAGCATTACTTTTTTTGCTATGGAAGTCTGAAGTTTGGTGAGTTCGCTGATAGCGCTGGTGGTTTGTTTCACCGAGCGGTGTTCAATAACATTTCCAAGCAGAACAAGCGTGATGATGGTGGCTGTGGTTTCAAAAAATAAATAATTGTGTGCTTCATGTGTTCCAAAAAAAAGAACCAATCCGATAATGCTGTATACAAATGCCGAACCCGAACCAATCATTATGAGCACATCCATATTGGGCGCTCCAACTTTAACAGAACTCCATGCACTTTTTCCAAAGTATATCAAGCCGATTATAAAAACAGGAATGCACATGACTAACTGTACAAGCGGCTGATTCAACACAAAGTCGTGCTTGAAAATCATATGAGAGAGAAAAAGCGGAATCGTAAACGGAATAGTGCTAAGAAATTTTTTCTCTACCGATGCAAGTCCCTTCTCGTGCGCTTCAACTTCCGATTGACTTATTACTTTATATCCTGCTTTTTGAATTCCATCAATTATTTTTTTCAATCCGCTTTCATCCTCTAAGAAAAATCTTGCTTCTCCGGTCGCGTAATTTACATTGGGATATTCAGCAGCATTGTTTTCTAAAACTTTTGTAATCGTCATGGCACAATGCGCACAGGTCATTCCTTCAACATGCAGAGTAATCTGGGTTTCTTTTTCGTAAGTATGTCCGTGATGATTCATCACATCAGGTACACAGCATCGTTTTTCCCGCCATTCAGTTCAACGGAAATGTGTTCCTGCATAGTGGTGGCAAGAGAGATGCCGACATAATCAGCTTTCACAGGATAGGAATGGTGAGCGCGGTCAACAAGCACAACAGTAGTGAGTCGCTTCACAGAATATTTGAGGAAAGGATCCATGCTATACATCATAGTTCTTCCAGACTCCAATACATCATCTACCACAATAATCACTTTATCTTTCAACTCTTTTTCATGCAAGTTCACTTTCACATTTTCGGAAAGAGGATTTTTTTTATTCACGATGATTTCAGCCAGCGTTACTTTGATGGAGGAAATTTCTTTTACTTTTTCTGAAATTCTTTCTGCCAATGTATAACCGTTCTTTGTAATTCCTGCTATAATGAGTTCTTTCTCTTGATAATTATTTTCGTAAATCTGATAAGCGATTCTGTTAATACGCTGCTGAATTTGTCGCGCATCAAGAATAAGTGTTTTACTATTTGGCATTGCTCGTGGTTGAGAGAACGAATATACGAATTTCGTACTTTCGTTTCGGAATGAAACAAAAGCAGAAACAAAAAAATAAATTCCCGCTGACGCCTGTTAATAAAGGGAATAAACATCCATCTTCTACAGACACAAAACGCAGATTGACACTTGCACTCATCATTGGCATTTTCGGAATTCTTCTTTATTCAAACACTCTTTCCAATGGGTATGTGCTGGATGATTTTTCTGCGATAAAAGAAAACAATATTGTAAGGCAGGGCATTCACTCCATTCCTGAAATTTTCAAAACCTCTTATCGGCAGGGCTACCTTTCAATTAAAGATGGATTATACCGCCCGCTCTCGCTCGCCACCTATGCGATTGAATGGAATTATTTTCCTGACAAACCTGGTGTTAGCCATTTTGTAAATATTATTTTGTATGGAATTACGGGAATGATGTTATTTTTTTTCCTCTGTCGCTTATCCCCTTTTGGAGGGAACTTTGGGGGAGGAAATGAATTATTCGCATTCATCACCTCCCTCTTGTTTATCGCTCATCCATTGCATGTGGAAGTAGTAGCAAACATCAAAAGCCGTGATGAAATGCTTTGTTTCCTTTTTGTTATTTGCAGTTTTATTTTTGTTTTTCGATTTATCGAAAACAGAAAGAAAAAATTTCTTGCTTATAGTCTGCTGACCTATTTTCTTTCGCTCTTTTCCAAAGAAACCTCCATCACATTTCTCGCTTTGCTTCCATTGGCTGTGCATTTTTTCACACCTGCTTCTATAAGAAAAAATGTTTCTATTACTTCCTTTTTTGTCGGAACTGCAGTCATATATCTCCTCATCAGGCATTCTGTTCTTCAGGGATTTTCCGATACAGGCGTTTCCATGGCGGATAATATTATTGCAGGAACAAAAACTTTCAGCACACATATAGGAACCTCATTTTATATTCTTGGTTTGTATATTATGAAATTAATTTCCCCTCACCCGCTTTCCTATGATTATTCTTTCAATCAGATTCCGATTGTTGATATGGGAAATGTCTTGTCAATAATTTCATTGCTGTTTTATCTGGCGATAGGAAGTTATTCTGCATTTATTCTTTTCAAGTCCTTCAAAGAAAATCATGAATCAGGAGGCAGGAATCAGGAATTAAAATGCATTTCTTTCGGAATATTATTTTTCCTGATTACTATTTTTATTTTTTCGAATCTTGTTCTCATTATTGGAACATCCATGGGTGACCGACTGATGTATTTTCCTTCGCTTGGCTTCTGTATTTGCATAGCGGTGCTTTATATAAAATATTTCATGAAGGATAATCCAAAACTGGAAGTTGGAAACTGGAAATTATATCCGCTTGCTGTTGTGCTGATTCTTTTTTCTTATAAAACCTATTCGCGTAATCCCGACTGGAAAGATAATTACACTCTTTATTCGCACGATGTGAATATTATCCCAAATAGCGTAAAGGCACATTATTATCTTGGGTTGGAACTTGTGAAAGTTATCGCAAATGCTGAACCTGATGCTGAGAAAAAGAAAAAGATTTATGAAGAAGGAATTGCTGAGCTGGAAAAAGCGGTTAAGATTCATCCTACTTTCGCCAGTGCTTATACGCAAATGGGCGTTGCATATTACAGAATGAAAAATTATGAGAAGGCAATAGTGAATTATAATAAAGCCGCTGAACTAAGTCCTTCGGATGCTATTACGTTAAACAATATTGGCACGGTGTATTTCGAATGGGGCAAATACTCTGAAGCAAAAGAAAAATTTCAACAGGCAGTGCAGATAGATCCGCGCTTTATTGATGCCAACATGAATTTAGGAAGTGTTCTGGGAACTATAAAAGATTTCAATGGAGCGATTGTAAGTTTTCAAAATGCTATTAAATATGCGCCCGATAATGCAAGAGCGTATTTTTTTATTGCCATCACCTATCAGAATATGGGAGATAAAGTAAATGCAGATAAGTATTTTCAGATTGCCCAGCAGATGGATCCTAAACTGAAAAAGCAGTAATAGCCAGATTTTTTATTTCTCCTTTTTATAATAATTATCGGAAAAGAATTTTCTATACTCATTGATGTTTTTCAGCTGGTAAAAAACCACATAGTTATCGCTCGATATGGGAAATATCTGGTAATCTTCAGGTGAAATATCTTTAAATACTTTGCTATCCTGATTGATTAAGTCAAAATAATCTTTCGCCTTTCCAGCAGTGGAAAATGTTTTCACACTCACGATTTGATGTTCCATATCCATCAGTGCATGACTTGTAGAAAGATCTGACAAACGGAAATATTCTGAATTAAAATTTGAAATACGTATTTCGAAATCGCTGATATTAATTTTTTTTGCAGAAATAATTATGATACATTGATGTTCTGAACTGTCCTTGAAAGTGTAGGGAGACATGTACTTGATTGTGTCTTTCAGTGCAGCAGAATCCACAGGAGCTTCTTTTAGTTTTTTCATATAGTCAAGTAATTCCTGCGCCTTGGCTTTTGCATCATCCTTAGGATATTTCGCTATCACTCCCTGCAGTGCCTTTTCATAATCATCCTCACCGTGTGTTCTGCCAATAGAATACGCACGTAAGAGTGCAAACTTAGGCATCAGATCGCTGCTGCTGTAAAATGAATCTGCCTTGTTCACCATTGCAATCACTTCTCCATACTGCGCCTGATGATATGCATAAAAAGTTTCTCCATAAAATTTTTCTATCTCATTTTTTGATGCAAGCAGCGCCTTCTGATAATCAGGGTTCCTGATAATCTTCGCATACTCTGAATCAGGATGTTCATTCAGGATTTTGTCTTTATAATAATTCGCTCTGCCTTGATTATTCTCTGCCAGATAAATGCGATATAATTGATAATAAAGGTTCAATGTGTACTTGTTATCAGGATAACGCTTGAGAAGTTCTTCAAATGTTTCGGCAGATTTTGGATTATTCTGCAAATCTTCTTTATAAATGCCTCCAAGTATATAATAGGCATCAATGATTTTAAGGCGTGATTTTACTTTCTGATCTTCGTCAAATGGAATATTCTTTATGTAATAAGCTTGTGTTTTGTTGTCAGCAATTTTTCCTTTAACAGCAGTATCTTCTTTTGCAGTGTCAACTTGTTCTTCAGCCATAATGGTTTCTTTGCTGCTTCTCCTCCAGTTATCTTCCAAAGTGCGGTTGCCCCATTTTTTAAAAAACTCAGCAAAACCAAAACTCACCGTGTTGGTGTTGTAAAAATACCATGTTCCGCTTGAATTTCCGCTCTGCCAAGGATTATTGTCATTCGTTAAAGAAGTGCTGTTTGAAGTATTTCCTTTTGCTTCCTGCTCCTGTTTTTTCTTTTCTTCTTCTTCAATTAGTTTTGCAATAATTCCATCAATCAGTTTTCCGATTTGTGCAGTATCCATTGCTGAAACTTTCAGCAAGCTGTCTTCGCGCGAAATGATGGAAATATTTTTTATCATCGCTGTCAGACTTTCTTTTTTATTTTTTATCTGCTCGTAGTTTTTATAATCTTTCGGCAAGAAAGCCATGGTGCTGTCATAATACGATTGAGCAGGTTTATATTCTTTCCGGTCGAAATAAATATCAGCAATGTGCAGATAGCTCACTCCTTTCTGGCGTGTGTTTGCCATGCTACTCTGAGCTGATAATTTAAAATAGGCAAGAGCCGATGGAATATCATTTTCCCTGTATGAAATATCTCCGAGTGCATAATAAACCTGATCAAGATATTCTTTGTTTTTTTCATCCTTCAGCATCCTCTGCAATTCCCTTTTCAATTCTTTTGTATCGGCTCCTTTATCAACCTGAAAAGTTCTTGCTTTTGCCAGCCGCGCATTGAATTCAATTTCATAGGAGGGATGAAGTTTTGCTGCTCCGGAATAATAATCGGTTGCTTTTTTCAAATCCCCTTCATCTTCATAAAGTTGCGCGAGAATGTATAAATACCTTCCGCGAATAGTTTTCTTTTTAGTAAGTTCAACTGCTTTTGCGAGCGCTTCCTCTGCTTTTTTATACTGTTCAGTTCGAACATAATAATCTGAAAGCACAGATTGATAGTCATCGCGCAAACGCTTGGGAAGATTTTTATCGTGCTTCAGCAAATCGAGAATAGGACCAGTCTTTATCACGCTGTTCATCTGGTTATAGGAGCGAACCAGCCATAGAAAAGCATCATACTTGACAGGATTCTCAGAAAATATTTTCACTACATATTCAAAGACAGTTACAGCGGCATAATAATCACGCTTGTAAAAGTGAGCTTTGCCAAGTGTCATATAATTTTCGTCAATCCACCTGTTATGCTCTTTCCCTTTGATGAGCATGGAATGATATTGTATTACTTTATTTATTTTTTCTATCGCCTTGTCGAACTGCGGATAGTTTGCTTTTGCCGCTTTGTCATCTGCATATTTGAACACCGGTAGTATTTTGCTGTAATCGTCTTTGTGCGCTTTTTCGAGATTAAAAATTCCTTCATCCAAGCTTACATTTGCCCAGTAAAGACCATTATAATGTGCAGTAAGATTATGATAAGTGCGGCTGGTGAATGTGTTTTTCTTTTGAGAGCAGGAGGATAGAAGGCAGATGGCTGATGGCAGAAAGCAAGTGGCAAAGAGTCGTATTTTTTTAAAGAAATTCATTTTTGAAAACTTCCTCCTTAACTATATAAGGACGAAAATATTGTATGCCGAAATTAAGGATTTATACTGATTTGATAAGGTAGTAATTCTTCTTTCCTTTTTGAGCAAGGATGTATTTGCCATTGAGAAGATGTGATGAAGAAATTAATGCCTTAATATTACTGAGTTTTTCCTTATTAATGGCAACGCCACCCTGCTGAATCATTTTCCGGGCTTCTCCTTTAGAAGGAAATATTTTTGTTTTCTCGGAAAAAAAATCTACCGCATTGATTCCTTTTTCAAGTTCAGATTTAAAAATTTCCATCTGAGGCACTCCATCAAAGGCAGAAAGCAAATCATCTTCAGAAAGTTTTTTTAATGCTTCTGCTGTGGATTCGCCAAACAAAATTTCAGATGCTTCCACCGCTGAATTAAAATCATTTTCAGAGTGAACTCTTACAGTTACATCCTTTGCTAATGCTTTTTGCAAAAGACGAAGATGAGGCGCTTCGCTGTGTTTGTGTTCGAGCAGTTCAATTTCTTCTTCGGTCAGCAACGTGAAAATCCTGATATATGTTTTCGCATCATCATCAGATGCATTCATCCAGAATTGAAAAAATTGGTAAGGAGATGTTTTCTTTGGATCAAGCCAAATATTTCCGCTTTCTGTTTTACCAAACTTACTTCCATCAGATTTTTTGACGAGTTGGGTTGTCAATGCAAATGCTTCTCCCTTGCCCTTCCTTCTGATAAGTTCAGTTCCGGTAACAATATTTCCCCACTGGTCGGAACCGCCCATCTGGAGTTTCACATTTTTATTTTTCCATAAATAATAAAAATCATACCCTTGAAAAAGTTGATACATAAATTCAGTGAATGACATTCCTGCATCTAATCTGCTTTTCACAGATTCCTTTGCCATCATGTAACTGACTGTAATGTGCTTTCCGATGTCGCGCGCAAAATCAAGAGCATCGTATTCTTTCAGCCAATCGTAATTATTCACAATCTCGGCAGAATTTTTTCCGCAGTTGAAGTCAAGAAATTTTTCTAACTGAACTTTTATGCATCCAAGATTGTGATTCAATATTTTTTCATCGAGTAAATTCCTTTCTTCAGATTTCCCCGAAGGGTCTCCCACCATTCCTGTTGCTCCACCAACCAAAGCGATTGGTTTGTGTCCTGCTTTCTGAAAATGAAGAAGCGTCATTATCTGCGCTAAACTTCCCACATGCAAAGAATCCGCAGTGGGGTCAAAACCGATATATCCAGCCACAGTTTCCTTATTCAATAATTCTTCGGTGCCGGGCATCACATCGTGAAGCATTCCGCGCCATTTGAGTTCTTCAACAAAATTCTTTTTCATAATCGCCAAAGATAAATGATTTACATTTACTCTATGATTTTAGTTACGGGTGGAACCGGATTAATTGGCGCTCATCTTTTACATGACCTTATTAAAAAAGGCGAACGTGTGAGGGCATTGAGAAGAACAAAAAGCAATCTGGATGAAGTTAGGAAAATTTTTGCCTATTATTCTTCAAATGCCGATGAGCTTTTCTCAAAAATTGAATGGGTTGAAGGCGAGATGCTTGATATTTTTTCTTTGGCTGAAGCGATGATAGATGTAAGACATGTTTATCACTGCTCTGCCATTGTTTCCCTGAATCCGAAACACGGTGAAAGAATGATTCATACCAATCTTACTGGCACAGCAAACATGGTAAATGTTGCGCTGGAAAAAAAAATTCAGAAGTTCTGCCATGTAAGTTCGGTGGCTGCTCTGGGTATTGAATTCGGAAAAGAAATTACAGAAGAAACCTATTGGAATGAGAAAACTAATTTTTCCGCTTATGCCATTAGTAAATACTTGTCAGAAAATGAAGTATGGCGAGCCTCTCAGGAAGGGCTAAATATGGTTATTGTAAATCCATCGGTCGTAGTAGGACCCGGCAACTGGAGGAGAAGCAGCGGAGACATTTT
Source organism: Bacteroidota bacterium (assembly GCA_016213405.1). Taxonomy (NCBI): domain Bacteria; kingdom Pseudomonadati; phylum Bacteroidota; species Bacteroidota bacterium. The sequence goes on along the minus strand of JACRAM010000069.1, from coordinate 26,042 downwards.
TCTTAGCGCTAATAAAGGATTTCGCTGGTACACAAGCGGAGGAATTGGTTATGTAGATGTGCGCGATGTTGTGAGAGCAATGACTGTGCTGATGAACAACGAAATTAAAAACGAAAAATTCATTCTATCATCTGAAAACCTGCCGTACAAAAAATTTATGGAGATGGTTTATAGCTCGTTAGGCAAAGCAGTTCCCGATAAAAAAGCAGGAAAATTTATTCTAGAAATTGCGTGGCGGCTTGATAAACTACAAAGTTCGCTTACAAACTCCCGGCATATTTTAACAAGGGAAATCGCAAAATATTCGCAAATGAATTTATCCTACTCCAGTCGAAAATTTCAAAACGCATTTCAGTTTGAATTCATGCCTGTTCTGCAATCGGTTAATGACACAGTTTCGCATTTTCTTGCCGATTCCATAATCAATTCAAAGTAAACTTTTACCTTTTTTATGATAATGAATGACAATCTGATACATCGGAGAAAAATATTACTTTTGGCACTCCATTTTACTATATGAAAAAACTGATTTTTTTCTTCGCACTGTTTTTCTTGAGTATCTTTTCATTTTCACAGGAATGGGAGTGGACAAAAGTTGCCGGAGGTCCTGCGGTAGATAAAATAACAGGCATTGCTACAGATCTGACAGGAAATATTTTCGTAACAGGATATTTTGACAGCATCATTGCTTTTGACAGTACACGCCTTGTAAGCGCGGGCGGAACCGATGTATTCATCGCAAAATACGATGCCGATGGCGTTCTCCTATGGGCAAAACAGGTTGGCGGGCAAAATGATGACTACGCAAACGCTATCAGTACAGATATTACCGGCAACTGCTATATAACAGGATTCTTTTTTATCCAAGGTGCAACTACAACCATGGGAAGCACCACCATTACACAAGCAGGAGACGCAGATATATTTGTTTCAAAGTTCAATCCTTCCGGAAACCTCTTATGGGTACGCAATGGAGGAGGCAAAACTGAAGACGGAGGTTTTGGAATTGCAACCGATGTTTCTGGAAACAGTTACGTGTGCGGATATTTCAGCGGTACCGCTTTGTTTGGAAATACAAAAATTACGAGTGTTGGCTACAGCGATGTGTTTGTATCCAAATACGATGCAGCAGGTAATCTTGTCTGGATAAGAACCGGAGGCGGTGCTTATCAGGACGAAGCATACGCCATCAGCACCGATGTTGCCGGCAACTGTTATCTCACAGGATATTTTACCGGCAATGCCACGTTTGGAGGAACAGCGCTTGCAAGTGCAGGATACTTTGATACAGATATATTCTTAATAAAATATAACCCGAGCGGTATAATGTTATGGGCAAAGCGCGCAGGAGGAACCGCAAACGACATTGGCTATGGAATTGATGTGGCAAACAACGGGCAAATTTTTGTAGGAGGTGTTTTCTATGGAACAAAATCTTTTGGGGGGAATATGTTAACAAGAGTATCCGGAAGCAACGGTTTTCTGGCAAAATTTGAATCGAGCGGAAAGTTAGCTTGGACAAGAGGCACAAACGGAACCGGCTTAAACGAATACAGAAAAGTTTCTACCGATGCCGCAGGAAATTGTTATGTGGCTGCCGCTATCAGCCAAGATGTTTTGTTTGGAAGCATTAATATTACTAGCGCGGGTGGAAAAGATGCGTGCATAGTAAAATACGATCAGAAGGGAAGCTTGATGTGGGTTCTTCAGGGAGGCGGAACAGAAGATGATGAAGGCATGACTATTTCTTCTGATCAGGCAGGCAATTGTTACGTGGGCGGTGAATTCAATACAAATGGAGAATTCGGCAGACTGAAATTTTCAGGATGGGGTCTTCAGGATATTTTCATTTCGAGGATAAAATAATATAAACTTTCCCAACCTTTTTGTTTAATCCCAACATTAGGCGGGAAGTGAAAGAAGATTTTTATAAAATGACTTTTGTAAATTAATCGGCTCCATAGTTCAATTGGATAGAACGGAAGTTTCCTAAACTTTAAATCCAGGTTCGATTCCTGGTGGAGTCACAATTTACAGAATATGTTCGGTCAGAAAAATTTCTAAATCATATCGTAGAACTTATAAAAAAGTGACTCAATGCATTTTGCCATGCACCCAACTATGAGAGACGACAGAGTCTCAAAAACTATTTCATGCCAATGCTTTACTCTTCTTTTCAGAAGGTAAATCAGCTTGTATATTTCTTCGCGCAAACATTGCTCCACCCAATGCTCCCATAAAAATAGAATCGGTGTGGATGTTGATTTTTATTTTGTCTCCGTAATTTTCTTTTACAAGTTGTCCGAGATATTTTATGACTGCCGGATTTCTCGCAACTCCTCCTGTGAAAGTAAATTCATTGAACACTCCTCCTGAACGCGCAATCAAAGACATAGCACGCATAATGATGGCTTTGTGCAATCCTCCCAAAATATCTTCGCGCTTCTCTCCAAGGTTGGTAAGTTCGCGGAGTTCAGCACCGGCAAATACAGTACAAGTAGAACAAATAATAACTTCTTTCTCCGCTTTCATTGCCATGGGACCCAATTCATTCAGCGAAATACTCATCTCATCCGCAATATAGCCGAGGTATCTTCCGCACCCAGCAGCGCAGCGATCATTCATCTGGAAACTTGTAACTAATCCGTACTTATCCACCTGAATTGCTTTTGTGTCCTGTCCGCCAATATCCAAAACAGTTCTTGTTTCAGGGAAAACAGCATGAGCTCCAAACGCATGACATAAAATTTCAGAACGAATGCAATCTTCCGGAAAAGGTAAAAGTGCACGGCCGTAACCAGTTCCGGTCATGTTGGTAATGTTGAATTCTATTTCAGCAATTTCATCAATATGCGCACGAAGAGTTTCTGAAACATGAGTAAAATTTCCTTTCAGCAAATTCATTTCAGCATCAAAATTCACGCTGGTGCTGTCTGCAGAAGTTTCAGGAAGATTTTTATATTTTTCTTTCAACTCGTCCATTGCTTTATGAACGAGTTCTTTGAAATTAAAAGTTACGCGTTGATTTTCGGCAGGGCTGATACTCTTGTCCCACACGGTCATTAGCGGTTCGAAGAGCGACATATCGAGCTTGTTCACTTCCTCATTATATTTTTCAGAAACAATATCGCGGAAGAACTGATTTTTTGCTCCAAGATTATTGTACAGGTAATCGTGTTTGATTACCGGCTTGAATACTTTGCGGATACTTCTCAAATGCCCGAGGATTTCATTTCTCTTTTTTTCATCTTTAAAAAATTCATTGCAGGTTCTTACCAATTCATCTCCCAGTTTATCCAGACGAACCTTGAATTGCTCGTATTGAAAAACACTTTCCAGATCAATAATGTATCTTTTATACTCGGGTTTCGCTTTCATTTCATCTCCCATTTTTTTCTGGAGGATGGAAAAGCGCGCATTGTAAACAGCTTCATCGCGGGCAATGTCAGCAGCCACAGAATAATTAGAACGCGTGTTTGTGATTCCGCGTCCGATAATTTCATCGTCCTCGTTAATGATCACCGCTTTGGATGTGGTTGAACCAAGGTCAACTCCTAAATAATATTTATTCATTTCAGTATAGATTTTTAATTATGCTAAAACTCCTTCCTGTTTCAAAATAATTTTTCGCTGTCCTAGCATCTGGAAATAGGATTCCAAACGATTCTTAATATTCGCATAGGAAAAATATCTTGGATCTACTAAATCACTTTCTATGAAACCAACAGGAACACCTGTGCGCTGCTCGATTTCGCGCATGATCATTAATTGTCCTGCAGAAAATGAATTGCATGATTTGATAGAGTTGATTAAAAAGCCATCGGCTTTATATTCCTTCACATATTTTTCCAATAAACCTACTCGCTGAGGCAAATTCATGTTTGTGTAAACACCCATGCAATATTTTGACAAACTTTCGAGCGGCTCTTTCGGATCGTGGCGGAAACCTAAATCGTAAACTCCACCAACTTTTGTATAGGAAGAAGCGACAATGACCGCGCCCATATCATAAAATATTTTCCAGAACTCGCGGAAGTTTGTCCAGTTGGGCGGACCTTCCACCACCAAACGAAATTTTTGTTCTTTGATTTCTCCTTCCGGTGTAACGGGACCAAGTCCAAGTCTCATTCTCTCCTGAACTTCGTTCCAGAGTTCGGTATAATATTCAACGGCTGCTTCTGTTCCGCGAAATGCTGTGAAGATGGGACCGATGTAATATACACCAGCGAAATAAGCATCAATGGGCGAAGGAACATTTTTTGCACTCTCTAAAACTTTCACTAGTAAATCTTCTGCCTTCACAGAATTCTCCATCATCTTTGACAAACGTGTTTGATCATATTTTTTCCCTGATACCTTTTCCATTTTCGGAATCACATCTTCTTTCAACTGCTTTACCATGTAATCAATTTGATCTTGCGTAATTTTTCCATCTTCCTGATAAGGAGTGTGCAACATAGCAACCGGAACTCCGGGATAAAGTCGCTCAAGATTTTCAAACCATTTTAAAAATGTGAAACATCCTGTATAACTAAGCAAAAGCAAATCGGGCGAAGGAAGTTTTTCTCCGGTGGGACCGATATTTCCGTTCAACATCATGCCAATATCACACTTCACATAGGTGCAAACGTCTTCGGAATAGCCCATTTTTTCTGCGTCCTTAATATAAGAACCGGATTTTTTTCGCATGCCTGATTGCAATGCATTTATTTCAGGATAAACGGGAAGCATATCGAACGAAAGAATCAGTTCGGTGAGATTTCCTGGAACGAAAGTGTACACTACTTTTTTTCCAAGCTCTTTTGCTTTACCGAGATCATGAAATTGTTTTGCGAGCATATCCTTTTGAAGGTTCATGCTTTTTTCTTTGATTGCTTCTTTGGGGTCTGCCATGTGAATTTTTTTTCTTGGTTCTTAATTTATTTCTGATTTATGCCCAGAGTTTTATTGAATCTGAAAAAGTTCCTGCCTGTTCTTTTATCACTTTGAACTGTCCGGTATTTTCATGATACTGAAAATTAATGTGCGGAATTCCGGCAGCGTCACATTCCTGTTGCATTTGCGGACGATCAAGCAAAGCAGGATCGCAGAAACTTGCTGCAGAAAAAATTATTCCATCCGCATTTCTTTCTTTCGTAAGTGTAACCAACCTTTTTCCTTTGGGATTTCCAACATCATAAAAGCAGGAAGAAAATGTGCTTTGATTGATGTACGCGTCCGCAAGCACTTCCAACGGCTTGCTGGAATTATCTTTAATGTTTCCAAGAATTAATCTTGAACCAAGCATGAAATCATCTTCCACAATATAACAACTAGCCATCTCAATGGATTTTATCAAGCCGATAGGCGGCTGCTCGCAGAAAGAACCGCTTACAACAACTCTGATGTTGTCCATAGGTTCTCCGCGCTCTTTACTGATGTGCTCTACCACCTGTTCCAGAATTTCATTGTGTTCTTCTACCGGAATTGTTATTCCTGCCCGGAGTATGTGATAGGTTTCTACGGCAGATAACCTCCACGGAAATTCCTGACGGATATCGTATATTTTTTCTATCAACTCTCTGTTCTTGTTATAAAGTTTTATTGCATGATTTATTCCTTCCGTAGTTACTTTCACTTTATTTACATTGTACATATCTTCCATTATCTTTTCCATTTCCTGTATGTAAAAAGTGCCTCCGATGAGCGCGTCAAAATTCTGAGGGTAATCAAAGTAGCGCTGAAAGCTTCCCTTCTTTGAAAGTTTAAACATGCCGGAAAGATTTCTTACACAGTCGCAGATTGCGGGAAACATGAACCCGTCAAAGTTGTCAAGGTTTTTATCAAGCGCCATTTCAATAATTCCGCGCGGGAGATGGCAGATATACGATTGATAATACGCATCGCCTTTGATGATTTGTTTTCTGTCGCCCGAGCCCATGATTCCGACCAGTAAACCATTAGCTGCGTGAATAATTTCACGCGGAACATAAATAGGAAGATAGCCGACAAGAATTCTGTCTTTGCCATCTGTTTTCCATTTTTTTGCCCTCGTGAAATTCAGATCAAAGGCAAGTGTTTCGCATTCTTTCAGGAGTGTATCAAGTGTTTTCATTTCTCAATTATTTTAGGCAAAGTAACTTCCATGTGTAATATGATACTATGATTTTCATCATGTTTTAAAGACTATTTGGCAAGTAGTTTCGTAGAGAAATAATTTATTATGGAAGAGACTTATGGCGTAGTGATTCTTGCAGGAGGGAAGTCGGAACGCATGAATTTTCCGAAAGTATTTCTGGATTTCAATGGGGAAACTTTTCTGCAGAAAATTACCGAAACTTATTTTAATGCGGACATAAAAAATATTTGCGTAGTGATTAATAAAGAATACAGCGAAGGCGAGTGGAAAAAACAAATTGAATCAGTAAAACCGTTTGTTTCAGAAATAGTAAAAACAGATTCCAATTTTGGAAGATTTCATTCATTAAAACTCGGAATCAACAAAATGCTATCCTGTGATTTTGTTTTTATACAGAACGCTGATAATCCTTTCGTTGATAAAGAGATTATTGAAAGATTAATGAAGAACAGATATTCTCTCGGATACACGCAACTTTTTTATCAGGCAAGAAAAGGTCATCCCGTATTAATTTCAAAAAAAATCATTCGACTTATCAGCGCTACGCAGGGAAGCGAACATAACTTGAGGGATATTTTGGCGGAGTTCCCAAAAATAGATGTAGAAGTCAACGACAAACGAGTTCTTGCCAATATTAACATGAAAGAAGATTACGAGAAATATATTTTCGCGCAGGCATGAAAAATATTTATGAAATAATAATTGAAATTCAGAAAGCAGGCACAAATGCAGTTGTCTGCACGATTGTAAATACAAAAGGAAGTACACCACGAAAAATAGGAGCGAAAATGATCGTGTACGAGAACGGCAAAATTTTCGGAACGATTGGAGGAGGAGAACTTGAAAAAGCAGTTATAAAAAACGCACTTGAACAGATAAAAGAAAATGAACCGAAAATATTTCGTCACGATTTGTTGCATCAGCACGGGATGTGCTGTGGCGGAACAGTTGATATTTATATTGAACCCATCATGAAGAAAAATAAACTTTACATTTTTGGCGCAGGACATACCGGACAAGCGCTTGCAAAATACGCTGTGAATTTTCAATTCGAAGTAGTGCTTATTGATGACCGAAAAGAATATGTGGATGATTGCAGGCAGGAAGAAGTAAGCAAAATGAATTTGTCATACGAGCAGGCGTTGAAGATTTTGCCTTTTGATGAAAACACTTTTATCTGCATCATGACTTATTCTCATCCCATTGACCGTGATATTCTTGCCTTCTGCATTAAGAAACCGTTTGCTTATCTCGGCATGATAGGCAGCCAGCGAAAAGTGAAGATGACAAAAAAAATGTTTACAGAAGGGTTAAACATTTCAGAAGAAGAGTTGGAAAAAGTGGATATGCCGATGGGAATAGATATTGGCGCGGAAGGTCCGGAAGAAATTGCGGTAAGCATACTCGGAAAATTAATCGCTGTTAAAAATAAAATCATATTATGGAAAAAAGAATTGCAATTGTAACAGGCGCTTCCCGCGGAATCGGAAGAGCCATTGCGCAGAAACTTTCTGTTGACGGTTTTTTTGTTGTCATGGTCGTAAGCACGGATATTGCCGGCTGCGAAACACTCAGAAACGAAATCGGAACTGATAAATCTTCCGCACATCTTTGTCACATCGGCAAGTCAGAACCCGTTGCTGCGTTATTCGCAGAAGTGATGAAACAGCACGGGCGGGTTGATGTGGTGGTGAACAATGCCGGCATTATTAAGGACAATATGATTTGGAAAATGAGTGAGGAAGATTTTGACACTGTAATCAATGTCAACCTGAAAGGAACATGGCTCATGTGCAAAGAGGCGGCAAAAATCATGAAGGAACAAAAATCAGGAAGAGTAATAAATATTTCTTCCCGCGCATGGCTCGGCAACCGCGGGCAATCTAATTACTCGGCTTCCAAAGGAGGTGTAAACGCACTCACGCGTGTGCTCGCCCTGGAACTGGGCAAGTTCAATGTGCTGGTAAATGCCGTTGCCCCAGGACTGATTGAAACTCCCATGACACAAGCTTTGAAACCGGAAGTTCAGCAACAACTCATAGACGCGCAGCCGACAAAAACAATGGGCAAGCCCGAAGATGTTGCCAATGTGGTTGCTTTTCTTGCTTCTGAAAAGGCGCAGTTCATAACCGGACAATTAATTTATGTGGATGGAGGAAAAAGTATTGGAGCAGGGTCATGACTAACATTATTTAGATTTTGAGTTCAAAAATATATATTTGAAAAAACAATTGCTATTCACCTTTTCATTTGAACAGTAGAATAATAGAACATTTGAATAACGAATAGCGAAATAAAATGAGAGAAAAGAAATATGATATTGAAGAACGGTTAATTGATTTTGCAGTTGATATTATATTTTTTGTAGAAAGTTTACCAAATTCAAAATCAGCATCTCATTTAGGAGGACAATTGCTGAGGTCAGGCACCTCTCCATCTTTAAATTATGGTGAAGCAAAAAGCGCTGAATCTAAAAGTGATTTTCTTCATAAGATGAAAGTATGCCTGAAAGAGTTGAGGGAGTCATACAACTGCTTAAGAATAATGCATAGAGCAAAATTTATCCCGATAAATCTGGAGAGCAACAAGTAAAAGAATTGATAACAGAATGTAATGAATTAATTTCAATTTTTGTTAAAAGTATTGAAACAGCATCAAAGTCAAAACCTACTTCTTAATTCGTTATTCACATGTTCAAATGTTCGTTATTCAATTATGCATACGGACTAAATAGCAACAAATAATTTTTTTCCCATGAATACAAATCCTGCTCTCCCTTCTTTGCGTAATGCTTCTTCGCTTTTGCGCATTGCCAATGACGAACTCTGCCGCCCGAGTGAAGACACGGTTACACTTTGCGCCTGCCAAAGCACAAAAAATGCGGTGATTGAATTTCTGCAATCCTACCTCAAAGAAAAAAATGTCAAAAACATTACGAATAACTCCCTTGAAAATCTTTTAGCTGAATGTTGTAAGATTGACAGGGGATTTAAGTGCATTGATATTTCCTGCTTCGGCTGCAAAACACAAGATGAAAACTGCACCAGCGAATACTGCCTTGATGTTAAAAAAGTAAGTGAATGTTTTGAACGGGCTAAAGTTGTAGAAGAGTTTGTGCTTGCAAAACTAAAAGTGAATCCAAGAGATCTGGCATAAATCAGTAATTCGCTCAGTAACTTTTCCTATAAATTCTTCAGCGCCAGCAATCGTTCCCAATGATCGCTCACGCCATGTTCTGCAAGCGCAAGTAGCTTTTCTGCATTTGCAGGATCTTGTTTTGTGAGTATGCTGAAGCGTGTTTCATTGTAAAGAAAATCTTTCAGCGGCAACGTTGGCTCTTTGCAATCAATCGTGAATCGTTCTCCTTTTGGTTTCAACGGATTGTATCGGAACAGTGGCCAGTATCCTGATTTCACTGCGTTCATCTGGTGTTCTGCTCCGTGCACCATATCATACCCATGCGCAATGCAATGACTGTAAGCAATTATCAAAGATGTTCCGGGGAATGCTTCCGCCTCCTGAATGGTTTTAACCGTATGCGCATCGTTTGCTCCCATGGCAATTTGCGCCACATACGCTGAGCCATGCGCAATTGCCTGCAATGCTAAATCTTTTTTACCACTCGCTTTTCCGTTCACAGAAAATTTTGCACTTGCGCCAATTGGAGTAGATTTAGATTTTTGTCCGCCCGTATTGGAATAAACTTCTGTATCCAGCACTATGATGTTCACATTTTCTCCTGTGGAAAGTACGTGATCCAATCCACCAAAGCCGATATCGTATGCCCATCCATCACCTCCGATTATCCAGTGTGATTTTTTTACAAGATGATCAGCAAGGTAAGTAAGCTGTTTCATTGCAAAATCATTGCTTGAAGAAATCAATGCTCTCAACGATTTTATTCTTTCGCGCTGCTTACGAATTCCATCTTCGGTACTTTGATCTGCATTTAGAATTTCATCCACAAAACTTTCTCCAACAATATCACGAATGCTGTTCAGAATTGTTCTTGCCATATCGGCTTTTTTATCGTACGCCATTTTTATTCCGAGTCCGAATTCCGCATTGTCTTCAAACAGGGAATTTGCCCAAACCGGTCCGCAACCTTCGTTGTTGGTTGACCAGGGAGTGCTTGGCAGATTTCCTCCGTAAATGGAAGAACATCCTGTAGCGTTGGCAACTATCATTTTATCGCCATACAATTGCGAAAGCAATTTTACATAGGGAGTTTCTCCGCAGCCGGAACAAGCGCCTGAGAATTCAAATAATGGCTGCAGCAATTGCGTTCCTTTCACCGTATTTTTATTTACACGCGAACGGTCAATTTCAGGAAGTGATAAAAAGAAATTCCAGTTCTTGATTTCAGTTTCCTTAATTGGAATCTGCGAAACCATGTTGATGGCTTTGTGCCCGGGTTGAGCTTTGCTTTCTACAGGACAATATTCTACACATAAATTACATCCTGTGCAATCTTCTACAGCAACCTGCAATGTATATGCTTCCGTCTCTTTTAAAAATTCTTTTCCTATCGGAGTAGTATGTTTGAAATCTTTTGGGGCATCTGACAATTTAGTTTTATCATACACTTTGCAGCGTATTGCTGCGTGAGGACAAATCAAAAAACATTTTCCGCACTGAGAACACAATTCGGCATCCCATTGAGGAACCGAATCGGCTATATTTCTTTTTTCCCATTTGGTAGTTGCAACAGGATAGGTTCCGTCAATAGGGAATGCGCTCACCGGCAATTCATCCCCTTCAAACATCATAATCTTCGCCAAAACATTTTTAACAAAATCAGGCGCGGAATCTGACACTATATTTTCTCCGCCAATATTTCCGGTTTTAAATTTTGAATAGTCTATCTGGTGAAGATTGGCAATTGCTTTATCAACGGCATCAAAATTTTTCAGTATTACTTTTTCACCTTTTCCCGAATACGATCTCTGGATTGCTTCTTTGATACGCATTATTGCATCTTCTTTCGGCAAAATTCCTGCTATGGCAAAGAAACAGGTTTGCAAAATAGTATTCACTCTTGAACCCATTCCCGCTTCGCGCGCAACCTTAGACGCATCCACTACATAAAATTTAATTTTCTTACCAATAATTTCCTCCTGAATATGTTTCGGAAGTTTATTCCACACATCTTCCTTGTCAAAAGGCGTATTCAATAAAAATGTTGCGCCTTCTTCCGCAGTTTTCAGGATATCATATTTGCTGATGAAATTAAACTGATGGCAGGCGATGAAATTTGCGGAACCAACTAAATAAGTCGAACGTATCGGATTTTTTCCGAAACGCAAATGCGAAACAGTGAGCGAACCTGATTTTTTTGAATCGTAAACAAAATATCCCTGAACATGATTATCGGTTGTGTCTCCAATAATTTTTATTGAGTTCTTGTTTGCGCTTACGGTTCCATCGGCACCTAAACCATAAAACAATCCTCGAAATAAATGTTGTTTCTCCAATGAGAATGCCGGATCATATTCTAAACTCAGGTGTGTGATATCATCTTCGATACCAACAGTGAAATGTTTTTTAGGAACAGCTGCATTCAATTCATCAAACGCAGCTTTTACCATTGCAGGAGTAAATTCTTTCGATGCCAAACCGTAACGACCGCCAATGATAAGAGGCATCTGCCTTCTTTCTCCTTGGGTTTCCTCCCTCTCCTTTGGAGAGGGCTGGGGTGAGGCAAGGCTTTCAGCAATTGCAGAAACTACATCCAGATAAAGCGGCTCTCCAATGCTTCCGGGCTCTTTGCAGCGATCAAGAACCGCAATCTTCTTTACTGATTTTGGAATTGCATTTACAAATGCTTTCACATCCAGCGGGCGGAACAAACGCACATAAACGTATCCGACTTTTTCTCCATTCGCGTTCAAATGATCCACCATTTCGTGAACGGTATTTGAACCCGAACCCATAATCACAATGATGCGGTCAGGATTTGCATGCCCAACGTATTCATAAAGTTTATATGATCTTCCTGTTAGTTCAGCAAAACGTTTCATCGCGTCATTCACAGCGATGGGAACATTTAAATAATATTTATTGGATGCTTCTCTTCCCTGAAAGAACACATCCGGATTTTGCGCAGTGCCACGGATTGAAGGTTTTTCTGTAGACATGGCACGGCTGCGATGCATGAGAAGATCGCCTTCGTCAATCATTTTTAAAATAATATCATCCGTGATCACATCCACTTTCATAAGCTCATGCGAAGTGCGGAATCCATCGAATATATTCAGGAACGGAACTTTGGAACGAAGTGTAGCTGCCTGCGCAATCATCGCCATATCCATCGCTTCCTGCGCATTGCGACCAAATAACATTCCCCATCCTGTCTGGCGAACAGACATCACATCGGAATGATCACCAAAAATGGAAAGGGCATGTGTAGCAAGTGTTCGTGCAGCAATATGAAAAACGGTAGGCGTTAACTCACCGGCAATTTTGTACATGTTCGGAATCATCAGCAACAAACCTTGCGAACAAGTGAACGTGGAGGCAAGCGCGCCTCCTTGCAAAACTCCGTGAATAGCGCCCGCAGCACCCGCCTCACTTTGCATTTCCATCACTCGCGGAACTTCACCAAAAATATTTTTCTTTCCCGCAGCCGACCATTCATCGCAAAATTCTCCCATAGTTGAAGAAGGAGTGATAGGATAGATAGCACAAACTTCACTGGTTCTGTAAGCAACGTAAGCGGCCGCCTCGTTGCCATCCATGATTTTCATTGTGGATTTCATGCCATAAAATTAACTCTCAAATGTAGAAGGGGGGATAACTGCATTCTATGACGATGGTCATATTTCAGTGATGTTATTGACATATATAATATGAATGATTTGTATTCGAAGCAGGTTCCCTTTCTAAACAAAATCTTTCGTCAGTTTTTTTTCAAAAGGAGGAGAATAAATTTCTATGAAAATTATGACGCAAAACATAAATAATATTGAGATAAATCATTGTCTATGATAATTTATCGCAACATATTTGTGTCGAATTTAAAACCACATCAACCAAAAATCCTATACTATGAAATCAACATTTATCATCGCGCTCCTTTCCGTCTGTTCTTTAAAATTATTTTCACAGGCACCCTCTGCTGCCACAGGGCAGACATTATTCGCTGCTAACTGCACGGCTTGCCACACCGTTGGAAAGGGACGAATAGTAGGTCCTGACCTGAAAGGTGTTCATGCAAAATATCCTGAACCTCGTTTAATAAAATGGATAAAATCCTCGCAAACACTTGTCAAATCCGGAGATGCCACGGCCGTTGCATTATTTAAAGAGTACAACAATATTCCAATGCCGGATTTTACTCAGCTTTCAGATGCTGATATTAAATCCATTCTTGCTTTCATTAAAAAAGAAAGCTCTGCAGGCACATCAACTGCAAGTACAAAATCAGTAAAGTAAATCCACAATAATTATGGACATATCAAGAAGAAAATTTCTACGAAGCACCGCTCTTTCAAGTTTGGGCACTATTGCGCTCTCCCAATTACCCTTGGAAGGATTCAGTAAGGCATTTGCTTTTTTCGATCCGATGGATATAAATAATCCGCTTGCAGCATATCCTAACCGCGATTGGGAAAAAACATATCGTGATATGTGGAAACATGAAAGTGAATTTACTTTTCTGTGTGCTCCAAATGACACACATAATTGTTTGCTAAAAGCACATGTTAAGAACGATACCATCGTTCGTATTGCTCCAAGCTATGGATTTTCAAAAGCAGAAGACCTACAAGGCAACGTAGCATCGGCAAGGTGGGAGCCACGTTGCTGCCAAAAAGGATTGGCATTGCATAGAAGATTTTACGGTGACAGAAGAGCTAAATCTCCTGTTGTTCGTGAAGGATTTTTGCAATGGATAAAAGACGGTTTCCCTCGTGAGAGTAATGGTGCGGCCCCGAAAAAATATTTTGAAGGAAGAGGCAAGGAAGCATTTATAAAAATTACATGGGAAGAAGCATCGGAATATGCAGCAAAAGCTTTACAAAATATAGCTACTACTTATAATGGAGAAAAAGGAAAGAAGTATTTAGAAGAGCAGGGATATGCAAAAGAAATGGTTGAAGCAACTCATGGAAAGGGGGTTCAGGTACTGAAGCACAGAGGTGGAATGGCTGCTTTGGGTGTTACACGGATTTTCGGGATGAATCGTTTTGCGAATTCACTGGCATTGCTTGATGCGAAAATAAATAATTGCAGCGCAGATGAAGCAAAAGGTGCAAGGGCCTGGGATAGTTATGCCTGGCATACTGATTTGCCTCCGGGTCACCCCATGGTTACCGGACAACAGACAGTAGACTACGATTTAGTTTGTGTGGAGCATTCCGACAATATTATTGTTTGGGGAATGAACTGGATCACAACAAAAATGCCGGATGCGCATTGGCTAACTGAAGCAAGAATGAAAGGTGCAAAAGTTACCGTGATTGCGTGTGAATACAGCGCCACCGCAAATAAAGCAGACAATGTATTGATCGTTCGTCCCGGAGTTACTCCTGCATTAGCACTTGGATTTACAAATGTGATCATCAATGAAAAATTATTTGATGCAGAATACGTAAAGAAATTTACCGATATGCCATTCTTAGTTAGAATGGACACCAATCAATTTTTAAAACCAACGGAGGTAATTAAAGAATATCAAAATAAAGATATTGTTGATTACATCCATGTGATAAAAGCGGATGAAAAACAAACTCCAATGGCGAAGCAAGGTGGGGCATTCGTTTCCGAAAAAGACAGAAAAGACTGGGGAGATTTTATGATATGGGATGAAAAATTAAATGCTGTTACGCCAATTGGACGCGATGATTATGGTAAAAAGATGAACGACAGAGGAATTTTCCCGGCATTGGAAGGGAAATACAAAGTAACCTTAGCCGATGGAAAAGAAGTGGAAGTACGTACTGTTTTCGATTTGATCAAACAGTATGTAAATGAAAATTATTCTCCTGAAATTGTTTCTGATTTAACATGGGCTCCTGTCGAAGGAATTAAAAAAATCGCAAGAGACATTGCAAAACATTCCGGCAAAACATTATTTGCAATGGGCATGGGACCTAATCAATTTTTTAATAATGATTTAAAAGACAGAACAGTTCTGATGCTTGCTTCTCTTACAAAAAACATTGGTAGAGTTGGCGGAAATGTAGGAAGCTATGCAGGAAATTATCGTGCGGCATTCTTTAGCGGGTTACCTGCTTATATTCTGGAAAATCCTTTCAATATTCAAATGGAAGAAGGAAAACCGGCCGAGGTTAAAAAATATTTTTCATACGAATCGGCACACTTTTTTAACAACAGCGATCGCATGCTGAAAGTGGGCGATAAAGTGCTGACAGGAAACACACACATGCCAACACCCACAAAATCGGTAATGGTTTCCAATGGTAATTCACTGCTGGCTAATAATAAAGGACATTACGAGGCAGTTGTAAATGCGTATCCAAAAGTAGAATTCATTGGTGTGTTTGATTGGTGGTGGACAGGATCTTGTGAATATGCCGATATTGTTTTTGCTGTTGATTCATGGGGAGAATTTAAATCACCGGATGCTACGATGTCAGTAACAAACCCATTCTTATACATTTATCCCAGAACTCCCTTACCAAGAATTTATGATACAAAAGGTGATCTGGAAGCAATTGCGGGGATTGCTAAAGCAATGGCTAACCTTACAGGCGACAATCGTTTCAATGATTATTTTAAATTTTCAAACGAAGGGAAACCTGAAGTGTATTTACAAAGGGTATTTGATGCAAGTCCTGCAACAAAAGGGTACAACGTATTGGAAGTTGAGGCAAAAGCCAAACAAGGAATTCCTTCTTTGTTAATGTCAAGAACGTATCCCAAATTCATAGGGTATGAACAGGTGGAAGAAAGCAAACAATGGTACACCAAAACCGGACGTTTGGAATTTTACAGA
Source organism: Bacteroidota bacterium (assembly GCA_016213405.1). Taxonomy (NCBI): domain Bacteria; kingdom Pseudomonadati; phylum Bacteroidota; species Bacteroidota bacterium. The sequence goes on along the minus strand of JACRAM010000069.1, from coordinate 9,966 downwards.
GATGAACCGGAATTCTTAGCTGCCGGTGAAAATTTACCTGTACACAGAGAGCCGATTGATTCTACATTCCATGAACCCAATGTTATTGTTTCGAATCCCCATCCCTCTATCAAACCTTCATCACCCGAGAGCTACGGTGTTTCAAGAGAGAATATGTCGGGTGATGTCCGTCAGGGAAGAAATGTTGTTAAACCATGGAGCGAAGAGAAACTAACTAATCACCCATTAACTACAGCCGATAAGGATTATAAATTTATTTTCCACACACCCAAATACCGTCATGGTGCGCATACCACACCAGTGGATACAGATATCGTTGCTGTTTGGTTCGGTCCGTTTGGCGACATGCACCGAGCAGATAAACGCAAACCATTTGTTACTGAATTATATGTGGACATTAATCCAAACGATGGAAAAGCGCTTGGTGTAGAAGACGGGGATTATGTCTGGATGGATGCCGATCCTGAGGATCGTCCTTTCCGTGGATGGCAACAGAAAAAAAATACGGACGCCTATGAACTTTCCCGCTTATTGTGTCGCGCACGATATTATCCCGGAACTCCCCGTGGAGTTCTGAGAATGTGGCATAACGCGTATGGTTCTACTTACGGTTCTATTGCGGGTTCAAAAAACAATCCGACCGGACAAGCAAAAAATGAAAAGACCGGATACCAATCATTGTTCCGAAGAGGATCTCACCAAAGCTGCACAAGAGCTTGGCTGAAACCAACACTGCTTACCGATTCATTAGTGCGTAAAAATAACTTCGGGCAAATGATTGGAAAAGGATTTGAGCTGGATGTTCATGGAGCCACAGGTGCTCCTAGAGAATCCTTTGTTAAAATAACTTTTGCAGAAAAAGGCGGACTTGATGGAATAGGTTTATGGGAAGGTGCAAAAAAACAAGTGCGCCCTACTTATGAAAGTGAAGACTTTAAAAAATTCATGAAGGGTGGTTTTACAAAAATAAAAAGTTCAGCTCCACCGGTTCAGACGCCAAAAGCAAAATAAACACGAGAGAACATAAAAGAATATTAAATACAAAACTATGTCACAAGTAAAAAACTGGCAACTAAACAGGGAGATGCAATATCCCTATGATGACAATCGTCCGAAAAAACAAATTGCCTACATATTCGACACTAATAAATGTATTGCATGCCAAACATGCACAGTTGCCTGCAAAACTACGTGGACATCGGGCAAAGGTCAGGAAACCATGTTTTATAATAATGTTGAAACAAAGCCATACGGAGGTTACCCTTTGAAATGGGATGTGAATACACTCAAAGAAATGGGAGATCAGTCCTGGGATAAAGCCACTAAAACATTTAAAGGAAAAACGATTTTCGAAACTGCTGTTGGAGAAAATGTAAAAGGTTGGAGACCCGAAGAGCGTGATTATGCTTTTCCGAATATGGGTGAAGATGAATGTTCTGCCAATGTAAACAAAGGAGCCTTCTTCAGCGGAATTCATGATACATGGATGTTTTATCTGGCTCGCATTTGCAATCATTGTACCTATCCTGCTTGTCTTGCTGCATGCCCGCGAAAAGCGATTTACAAAAGACCGGAAGACGGAATTGTGCTGATTGATGAATCCCGTTGCAGAGGATATAAAGAATGTGTGAAGGCGTGTCCGTATAAGAAAACTTTTTTCAACATGGTAACCCGTGTTTCAGAAAAATGTATCGGCTGTTATCCTTTGGTGGAACAAGGAGAACAACCAAGATGTGTGCAGACCTGTATTGGCAAAATAAGAATGCAGGGTTTTTTAAGTAAACAGGGAGAAGCAAAAGCGGACAATCCGATTGATCAGCTTGTTCATATCAAAAAAATTGCATTGCCTCTTTATCCCCAGCATGGTACTGAACCAAATGTGTATTATGTTCCACCGATTCATGTGCCGGCAGATTTTTTGAACCAGATGTTTGGACCCGGTGTAGAGCATGCAATCAAAGCTTACAAGGATGTTAAAAACGATAAAGAAGCGCTGGGTGCATTTTTGCTCTTTGGAAATTCTCCAAAAACAATTCATCACTACAAAGTGGAAGGAGATTATACTGTGGGATACAATGAACAGGGCGAAGTGTTAACGAAAGTACCATTCACCGAGCCGGTTTATGTAAGACCATATAACGATGAAAAACACGGGACATTCAGACATAATACACCTTAAAAAAATTACAACTATGAAAACAATATTTTTTTATTGCCTTTTATGTTTCTTAACACAACTATCATTTGCACAGGAAACTCCTAAGAAAGAATCTCCAAAAGTTTCTTACAAAACCGTTGGATCTATAATAATCAGCACACACAAACATAGTGGCACCGAAATGTTTTCAGGATTTCTGAATTTTGGTGGTCCTGCTGTCCGGCTGGATTATGGTAAGTGTGGAATATCCTATGGAATGTTTCCTTCTTTGCGCTTTGTTGAAATCAATAATGAGTTAACGGTCAGTCCTACGCTTGGCACAGGTTTTCAATTAAACTACAAAAAATTTGCGCTGGCTCTGCCAATGTATTATTTGGCAAGCCCCGCCTCTAAAAAAAATATATGGATAATTAGTGTGGGTGTAGGTTATAAATTTTAACTAATCAGAAAAATAAAGTAAGAAACATTTAAAATAGCAGATATGAAAATAAAAAATTGTCTTCTTTTAATTTTTGCCGGCACAATAATTATTTCAAATGCCCAAACCGGATTGACTATCAGTTCGGTGAAAGTAGATTCCGTTTCAAAAAGAAACATAAAAAGCGCTGAGTGGAATAAAGCAACGGCAGTATCTGTGAGCGTTATGCCGCAAAACATTACTAATCCTACACTGCAAAAGCCAAGCATTACAGATGTAAAGGTTAAAAGCATCAACGATGGAAAAACAATTGGTTTTCTGTTGGAATGGACCGACAGCACAAAAGATATTATTGTAGAGACCGACAAGTTTTGCGATCAGGTAGCGATTCAATTGCCAATGGACATAGCACAAAATCCGGTTTTTATGATGGGAAATAAGAACGGAAGAGTGCATATCATTCACTGGAAAGCAATCTGGCAAAACGATGTTGAAAACGGATTCAGAGATGTGAAAGATGCTTATCCAAATTATTGGACTGATATTTATCCTATGGCAGAAAGGCAAGGAGATGGCACCAACGGAAAATTCGCCCGCGACATTTCAGCATTGGACTATTCAAAAGGCATGGGTAAAAATTTCTTACCAGGTTCTTATGCCGGCAATCCTATGTCGCTTTTTGACAGAAAAGATCCATCGGAAGAGTGTGTGGCAGAAGGATTCGGCACGCTCACCACACAGGAAACACAAAACGCATCGGCTTGGGGTGTGTGGGAAAACAACACATGGAAAGTAATTATCGCAAGACCTATAAAATCTACAGACGTTAATGATGCACCCATACCTGACAATACAAAGATTGCATTTGCAGTATGGAATGGAAATACAGGAAATATTGGTGGCAGAAAACATTACAGTATGTGGTCAGATTTAATCATTCAAAAATAAATTCAATTAATTTTAAAAAAATGTACACAACCGAAACCGATATAAAACTTGTGAAAGCGGATTTATTCAGAGTAATAAGCAAAGGTTTTTCTTATCCTGAGGAAAATAATATTGCAGAAATCAGAGAAATAGTTTTCGAATTATCAAAACGAACGGAATTAAATATAGAATACAAAAAATTATTACTGGAAATTCTTAAAAACGCAAATTACAAAACACTTTTGTCAGAATATTCGCGTTTATTCCTGAAAGGCACTGTTCCCGTCTCAGAAAGCACCTGCCTTTCAAAATTGAATTCGGTAACCGATGTAGCTGCATTCTATAAAGCGTTTGGTATGACAGCGAAAAGCGGAGAAAGTCCGGATGCCATTACCTACCAGCTTGAATTTTTGTCATTGCTGTTAGTAAAAATGTCAATCGCAAAAAACAAAGAACAGCTCGAAATCACCAAAGATGCCTACGTAAAATTCATCAACGATCATTTGCTTGAATTCTCCGGTAAATTCTCAGAAAATCTCAGCCAAACTAATCCGAATGACTTCTATTCGGAATTATCTTCTCTTTTAGTAAAACTTATTCATGAGGAGTCGGAGTTTTACGCTGTTAAAAATTAAAGTCCATGATTACCACCATTTTACTTGGCATGCTCGGCACAACCGAAATCATCCTGATTGCTGCCGTTGTTCTTCTTCTCTTCGGAGGTAAAAAAATTCCGGAGCTCATGAAAGGATTGGGCAGAGGAATCAGTGAATTTAAAAAGGCGAAAGACGAAATCGGAAAAGAGACAAATGAAATTTCCAAGATGAATTAAATTCCAATCCGATAATTTAGAACACGTACACTCATAATTCGCCATTGTGTTTTAATGATTTTTGTCATCTATTATCATTAGCATAATCCTCACCTTTGTTTTAAAAATTTTAAATGAAAACGCTTCATGTTTTTATACTAATAATTATTTTTTCAATTGTTGCAATCGGATGTAACAATTTTGACAGCGACAATGTTGTTCAGATTGATTTTTCAAAAACCACAAAGAATGTCAATGCAAACACTGTGAATGATACAGTTTCCCCTCTCCGTGTGGCTGTATCCGCAATGACTTCTCCCAGCGAAACATTTAATTATTATATAGAATTATTTGATTACATCTCAAAAAAAATAAACAAACCTGTAAAATTTGAACAACGAAAAACATATTCAGAAATAAATGAAATGTTAGCCAAACATCAGGTTGATATTGCATTTATTTGTTCCGGAGCATATATAATTAACAAAGAACACTGCGAATTACTTGTCATCCCAATCATCAATGGCCTTCCCTATTATCAAGCATATATTATTGCAAATAAAAATTCGTCCATCCATTCTTTAAAGGACCTTAAGGGAAAATCTTTTGCTTTTACAGATCCATTATCAAATACAGGGAAATTATATCCTGAGCGGAGGATTAATGAATTATTTCATCTGACAGGAAGAGATTTTTTTTCTAAAACAATTTATTCGCATGCACATGATATTTCCATTCAGTTGGTTTCAAAAAATGTGGTGGATGGCGCTTCAGTGGATGGGTTAATATATGACTACGTAAGTAAAAAATCTCATGACAAAATAAAAAATATCCGGATTATTGAAAAATCCGAATACATGGGCATGCCTCCGGTGGTTGTTTCAAAGAACTTTGACAAGGAACTTAAAAACAAAATAGAAGAAATATTTCTGAATATCCATAATGACCCGGAAGGAAAAAAAATTCTTGACGATCTTATGATTGATAAATTCGCATTGACAAGCGATACATTGTATAAAAATATTATTTCTTGCGCTCCTGTTAAACAATGAAAAGAACTTTTATCCCGTTATTCTGGAAGTTCACCATCGGTATTGTTCTGGCTATTATTTTATTCAATGCCATAAACATCCCTATCATCTGGCATACGGTTTCCGGTTCGCTTGAAAGAGAACTTAACCAGCGGGGAGTTTTTATCGCTAAAAGCATTGCTGAAAAATCTTTATCCAGCATGCTGTATGATGATGTTGCTGAATTAAATAATATTATTGACCGCACACGCGGCATAGATTCCAACATTGCTTATATATTAATTTCAGATAATAAAAATAATATCATTGCCCACACTTTTGAAAACGGTATTCCCGCAGAGCTAATCAAGGCAAACTCATTAAAAAATAACAGTGAGTTAAATGTTGTACTAATTCAGGATGAAAATGAAAACAGCAAATATATCCGCGATATTGCTGTGCCGGTTCTTGGCAGTAAAAACGGAACCATCCGAGTGGGGTTGTACGAAAACCAGATACGGAAGGACATTAATTTTACTTACAATTATTTAATTATTGTGCTGCTGCTTTTTTTAATTCTCAGTTTGCTCATTGCCTTCCTTTATTCGTATGTTATTACAACTCCCATAAAATTTATCAGCCAAACGGCAAATGAAATTAATCTGGATTCGCTGCAGGAAATATTAGACAAGAAAATAGTTCTGGAAAAAAGTTTTTCTTTCAAACTCCGCAGATTGTTTTTTTCCCACGATGAAATTGATATTCTCTATAATAAATTTATCGAGATGATTGAACGGCTCGAGAAAACCCATACTGAACTTCAGCAAACTCATAAATCGCTTCTCAATTCTGAGAAACTCGCTTCGGTTGGAATTCTGGCATCGGGCATCGCCCATGAAATAAGCAATCCCATTTCGGGAATCAAAAATTGCATACGCAGAATTTCTTCCGACCCGGTTAATGTTTCCCAAAACATTAATTATTTTACCATGATGACTGAAGCCGCAAATAAAATTGAGAACGTGGTGCAGGGGCTTCTTCACTTTAGTTACAAGCATGAATTTGTTTTAACTAAAACCGATATACACAGTCCGCTTGAACACGCGCTTCTTCTTGCTTCCTATCATCTGGAAAAAAGTAATATCACCACAATAAATAAGATACCCGCTAATCAATTTTTTATTTCTGCCAGTCAAAATCAATTTGAACAGGTGCTGTTGAATCTTCTCATTAATAGTGTAGATGCTATTATCGAGAAAAGAAAAAAAGAAAACAATAACGATGGAGAAATAATGATTTATTGTAAATCGGATTTGGAAAATGTATTCCTATATATAAAGGATAACGGTATTGGCATTCCAAAAGATAAACTGGATAAAATATTTGATCCTTTCTTCACCACCAAACAACCCGGTCAGGGAACAGGATTAGGACTTCCCATTTCCTACAATATTATTAAACAACATAACGGAGAAATAAAAATTGAAAGCGAATACGGTATTGGAACATTAATTACTATTGTATTGCCGGTTTATAAAAATAATTAACGCCATGCCAACTGTTTTTGTTGTAGAAGACGAACGGATCCTCCGGGTTACCATAGCCGATGATTTGCGCGATGCGGGTTATAAAGTTTTTGAATTTGCCGATGCAGTTGCCGCGTTAACCCTGCTTCAGAATCAGGAAGCGGATATTATTATTTCGGATATTAAGATGCCGAGGATGGACGGATTGGATTTTCTGAAACGGGTAAAAGAAATTAATCCCGATATATATGTAGTGATGATGACCGCCTTTGCCACCGTTGAAACTGCCGTGCAGGCAATTAAGTTGGGCGCGTATGATTTTCTGACCAAGCCATTCCCGAAAGAACAGCCCCTGCTCATTATCCAGCGGATTCAGGAATTAAAAACTATAAAGGCGGATAATAAAATTTTACGCACCCAACTTATCGGAGAATATGATTTCTCTTCTTTTATTGGCGATGAAACAGAAACAAAATCCTTGTTTGGAAATGTAAAAATTGTTTCCAACTCGCAAACAACCGTATTGATTTCGGGCGAAACCGGCACAGGAAAAGAATTGCTTGCTAACATCCTTCACTATAACAGTAATCGAAACAAAGAGCGGCTGATAAAAGTAAGCTGTGCCATTCTATCGCGCGAGATTTTTGAAAGCGAACTCTTCGGGCATGAAAAAGGCGCTTTTACCGGAGCCGATAAAATTAAAATAGGACGGTTTGAACTGGCAGATAAAGGAACTCTTTATCTGGACGATATTGACGATATGCCGATGGATTTGCAGGTGAAACTTTTGCGCGTGCTCGAACAAATGGAAATTGAAAGAGTGGGCGGAATGCAAACCATCAAAATAGATGTGCGGCTGATTGCTTCTACAAAACATGATTTAAAGAAATTAGTGGGCGAAGGAAAATTCAGAGAAGATTTATTTTTCCGCCTGAATGTTTTTCCCATTCACCTGAAACCCCTGCGCGAAAAAAAGGGAGATATAGTTTATTTATTAAATCACTTTATAAAACAATTCAGTGGCGGAAAAGAAATTAAAATGGAAGAGGAGGTGTTGCAGCTATTAAAAAAATATAACTGGCCCGGCAATGTGCGCGAACTGAAAAACCTTGTAGAGCGGATTGTTTTGCTGGCGCAGGATAATAAGATTACCGCTTCGTTAATTCCCATTGAAATTAAATATGAAGACAAAGCCATTTTAAAAACACTGCCCGGAGATAAACCGCTGGATGAACACCTGAATGATATAGAATATTATTTTATTATCAAAACACTTGAAAAGTGCGGAGGCAATAAATCAAATGCCGCAAAACTGCTCGGGCTTCCGCTCTCCACGCTGCGAACAAAAATGGAGAAACACAAAATTCCGTTTTGAAAAAAACGTTTTCCCGCCAATATTAACGGAACTCCGCTATTATTTCCTCTCCAGATTTTTCTTCCTTCCCGAAGGAAAAAAAATATTTTTCGTTTTAACTAATCCACATTCAGCAATTTACAAATAAGCTGACGTGGTTTAGTTCAGCATTCGGCTTTTTCTGGCAAAACTATTGCACATACTGTTGCCCCTGCGCATTTTTAGAAACAGGACAAGCGAAAGCAGAAACAGGACAAGCGAAAATCGGAACAGGACAAGCGAAAGCAGAAGCAGGACAAGCGAAAATCGGAACAGGACAAGCGAAAGCAGAAGCAGGACAAGCGAAAATCGGAACAGGACAAGCGAAAGCAGAAACAGGACAAGCAAGAATCGTAAAAAAAAACATGACATCCTCATCAAAAATCAGCTCACCAAACAATAATCAATCTTTGTAATAAATGTCAGGTTCACAAAAAACATTCGAAACCCGCATCGGCAGATACAAAAATGCCGATACCCTCATTCAAAGCTGGGCAGATTACAAACCAAGCAGCGAACTGCTCAGCAAAAAAAGCAACACCGCTTTTATTGCCAGCGTTGAAAAAGCAAATAACAGCGTAATCACCAAAAAACAACCAGTTGACGAGCAAAAAGCCGCCCGCAAACTGCTCTGCTTCACCGAAGCGCTCACCAACCCCAACTGTGCCGAAGAACGCATAGCGCGCGTGCTCAGTTATTTGAGCGGAGAACTGGAAGAAGGCAACACCACCGTGCACGCCATCCGCGCCATCCTGAAAAAAATACGCCCCAATTATCCGGGCGCAGCCAGCAAACGCGTTTTTAAAATAGCCCCAAACAGTTTTTTGAACATACCCAACGTGGCGGCAAACAGTGCGGCAAAAAATACAGGCGATACCGATTTATCATGGGCGGAAGAAACCACCGGGCAGCCCGCAGAAATCATTCACCCCGCACAAACCGCCACCATTGCCCCGCATGGCGGAACCATAACCATTAAAAATCTTTCTGCCGATAAAAAAGGAAAAATACAACTCACGATTAACACCGGAAAAGAAGTGCTCCCATCGCGCATGGAAAAAACCTACGCCAGCATTCCCGGTCTGTTAACCGATGTCATTTCACACATCGAAGGGCTTAACCCCTCATTCTCCTACAATCCGCCCGATGACAAACTCACCACAGCCGAACTCAAAAAACTAAAAGCCGAAATAGAAAAACTCAACAGCCAGCTATCCGCTTCAATGGATGTGTATGGCACCGCCCACCGCGACCGCAAAAAATTATATGACGGAACCATCGGAATGAGCGAGCGCATCCGCCTCATCAAAAGCTACCTCGGCAGCTTTACAGGCGGAAAAAAATCAGAACACTACATAGAATTTTCGCAAGCCATAAAAGGAACCTAAATGACCAATGACGAAAAAAGAAAAATATACTAAAGTTATCTGCGAATACGAATTTTTACGAATGTACGAATATGGGAATGGTTTTTTTTCATTCGTAAATTCGTTTTTGATTCGTATTCGCAGATGAAACAAACTTTCGGAAACCTGACTACCGATGGTATAAAACAACAACCAACAAACCAATAAAACAATCCAACCCAATGAAAAAACAAACTAAAACAAATTTGAGAATGAGTCAATTTGAAAATTTGAAAATGATTTCATCTTCAAATTATCACATCTTCAAATTATCAAATTGGCTAATCATCGGTGTAATCTGTTTTTCTTTAATCGGT
>JACRAM010000068.1 GCA_016213405.1 Bacteroidota bacterium | reverse complement strand
TTTCTTTCATAATTCATTTTATGCCACAAAAACACAAAGACACAAAATTTCACAAAAGAATTTTTAGTGTTTCTTTCGTGTTTTAGTGATTTAGTGGCAGATATTTTTTTCTTATTTGAATTATGAAAGATGTCTAATAAAGTCCCAAGCATCAAGCCCCAAGAAAACAGCCATTGCATTTTCTTCGGCTGTTCCTTGGAATTTAGGACTTGGGACTTTTTTTATGGTGACAGCCGTTCCGTTTTCCACTTCCCGTTTTTTTGTTTTGTGAAAGAAACCCTATCGTGCAAACGGCTTTCTCTGCCATACCAGAATTCGAAATAAGAAGGAACAAACCGGAACCCTCCCCAATGTTTCGGACGGGAAACTTTTTTTTCTTCAAATAGTTTTGTGTATTCATCCACCCATGCTTCCAGCGTTTCGCGATTGGGAATGGGTTTGCTTTGCGGAGATGCCCATGCGCCTATCTGGCTTTCGCGCGGGCGTGCATCAAAGTAGTTGTCCGATTCCTTAGCCGGTAGTTTTTCCACATGCCCCAGCATTTTCACCTGCCGGAGTAACCGTGGCCAGAAAAAAAGCAGGCAGGCATTTTTATTCTTTGCAAGCTCATTTCCTTTCCGGCTGTTATAATTCGTGAAAAACCAGAATCCTTTTTTGTCAGAGCCGCGCAGATAAACCGTTCGGGCGTTCGGTTGTTTTCCTGAAGCGGTGACCAACGTCATTGCGCTGGCATCTTCTCCCGAAATCTTATAAGATTCTCCATACCATTTTTCAAATTGCAGAAACGGGTTCTTTTCAACGGTTGAGATATCCAGAATCGGTTTTGTTGAATCTTCGCTCATCGCTTGCTGTGGAATGTTTTTTGCTTAGGCAAATGTATTACTTTATACTTTTGTCAATCCTTGAAAAACGAAATGATACGAAAAATACGAAATAAGAAATTATGCTGTTTGGTTTTTATTTGTCATTTGTCATTTGTCATTTGTCATTTGTCATTTGCACAGCCCACCGTTTTCAAAGCCGACCCTGATGGCGCCAAAGATTTTTTTGACAAGCATAATTATTCCGCTGCCATAAAAGTGTATACGCTTCTGCTGAAAAAAGAACCGAACAATGTAGAGTACAATCAGAAAATCGCCCAGAGTTATCTTCTCTCCAACTCCATCAAGGCAAAAGCAATTCCGCATCTTGAATTTATCATCAAGCAGGAAAAGTATCCCGATGATGTGTGGCTCGATTTAGGAAATGCCTATCACTCCGCCAACCGTTTTGATGATGCCATAAAAGCGTACAATAAGTTCAAGGAAAAAACAAAAGATAAAACTCAGATTGAAAATGTGAACCGCCTGATTGAACAATGCCATAACGGATCAGAACTGGTGAAACACCCGTTGAATGTTACGTTTGAAAACCTGGGCAAGGCGGTGAACAGCGAGTTTCCTGATTTCTATCCTATCATTACCCCCGATGAATCTCTTTTGTATTTTACTACACGCAGAAAAAGCCCCACCGCTCAAATGCCCGAGTTCGATGGCTTGTATCCTTCCGATATTTTTTCTGTGGAAATAAAAGCAGGCAAAGCGGGAAAGGCGCAGAGCATCGGCAATGTGGTGAACACAAATCTGGACGAGCAAGTGGTGGATGTTTCGGATGATGGAACCATTATGCTTTTTTATATTGACCATATTGATGTGTTTGGCGATATCTGGATTTCGCGCAGACTGAATAATAAAATGCCTTGGCTTAAACCTGAACGGCTTCCCGAAAGCATCAATGCAGGAATGGAAACTTCGGCTTCCATCTGGAAAAATCAACTCACCGAAGAAGAAGTTCTTCTCGTTGCAAGCAGCCGCCCCGGAACATCAGACAATCCCAATTATGGCGAAACCGATATTTATGTTTCCCGAAAACTTCCTAACGGGCAATGGAGCGAACCGAAAAATCTTGGTTCAAACATCAACACAAAATACAAAGAAGAGTTCCCCCAATTTTCTGAAGATGGCAAAACGCTTTACTTCGCTTCGCAGGGGCATTCAAGCATGGGCGGTTTTGATATTTTCAAATCGGTTTGGGATGAAGAAGGGCAGTCATGGTCTCCGCCCAAAAACATGGGCTACCCCATCAATACTTCCGATGATGATTTGAGCATTAGTTTTACTTCCGGTGGAAGAATTGCCTACCTCTCCACCATGCGCGAAGGCGGGCAGGGAGATTTGGATATTTTCAGAGTGATACTTCAGGATGTGGAAGCTAAAGAAACCATTTACAAAGGATACATTACCAGTGCCGATACGCTGAGCAAAATCAGCCGCGCTAAAATTGAAATTGTTGACCGCACAAACAATGAGCTTCACGGAGTTTATATTCCCGATCCGAGCAACTGTTATTACATCATGTCACTCACGCCCGGAAAATGGACCATGAAAGTGGAAGCAGACGGATACACACCTTATACTGAAGACATAAATATCTTTGACGAAGTATTGAAATTCAGCCCCGAAGTAACAAAGAATATAAAACTGAAGAAAAATTGATGAATAATTTCGGAGAAATTATAGACCTTAATCCTGTCAATATAGCTCATCCGACTAACAGTACAACTCGTCCGATTAGTCGGATAACTTGTGCGACTAACAGTACAACTCGTCCGATTAGTCGGATAACTTGTGCGACTAACAATACAACTCGTCCGATTAGTCGGATAACTTGTGCGACTAACAGTACAACTCGTCCGATTAGTCGGATAACTTGTGCGACTAACAGTACAACTCGTCCGACTAACAATATATCTGAAAAATACGCAATAACAGCATATTTTTCTTCCTCTCACCTTCAATCACTAATATTTATATCGAATTAATAACATGAACAGAGTTCTCATCACCGGAGCAGCAGGTTTCCTCGGCTCACACCTTTGCGATAGATATATAAAGGAAGGATTTCACGTTATCGGCATGGATAATTTCATCACGGGCGATAAAAAAAATATTCAACACCTGTTCCGAATCCCCCCTTCGGGGGGTGGGGGGGCTTCTTTCCAATTCATTGAACACGATGTAACCAAACACATTTCCATTGAAGGAGATTTAAAATACATTCTGCATTTCGCTTCGCCCGCTTCACCCATTGATTATCTGAAGATACCGATTCAAACATTGAAAGTAAGTTCGCTCGGAACACATAATCTGCTCGGACTTGCAAAAAATAAAAACGCCCGCATCCTCATCGCCTCCACTTCTGAAGTGTATGGCGACCCGCTCGTGCATCCGCAGGCAGAAGATTATTGGGGCAACGTAAATCCCATCGGTCCCCGCGGATGTTACGATGAAGCAAAACGTTTTGCCGAAGCAATCACAATGGCTTATCACACGTATCACAAATTAGAAACACGCATCGTCAGAATTTTCAACACCTACGGTCCGCGCATGAGGTTGAATGATGGAAGAGTTCTTCCCGCTTTCATCGGGCAGGCATTGCGCGGAGAAGATTTAACCGTGTTTGGAGATGGAAGCCAGACACGATCATTTTGTTATGTAGATGATTTGGTGGAAGGAATTTACCGTTTGCTCCTGTGCGATTATTCTCTTCCTGTGAACATCGGTAACCCGAATGAGATTACCATAAAAGAATTCGGAGAAGAAATAATCAAACTCACCGGCACAAAACAAAAAATGATTTACAAACCGCTTCCGCAGGATGACCCGAAGCAACGGCAGCCCGACATTTCTCTGGCGAAAAAATTATTAGGATGGGAACCGAAAGTTTCTCGAAGCAAAGGATTGAAAATCACTTTTGACTATTTCAAATCGCTTTCGTCAGAAGATTTAAGAAAAGTGGAGCACAAGAGTTTTGAGAGCTATGTAAAGTAAACTGGAATGTTGGAAGGATGAAAGGTTGGAGGGCTGATGGTTTACCCCGTTGGATAATTTTAATCCTACGAGGTTAAGGGTTGATGGCTGTTTCCCATTCTTCTCCCGAAGGGACTCCTTCGGAGCATTCTTCCAATCTTTCATCTTTCCAATTAATAGAGATGAAACATTTTAACATTACCGTTTCAGAATAGCATAGTTCTACCTATTCATGTTGCGACCCCGAAGGGGTCGTATATGAATAGAATAGCATAATTCTATCTATCCATCTTGCGACTCCTAAGGAGTCGAACAATAAGTCGGAAACATTTTTAATGACACATTTTAATATCACCGTTTCAGGAAAAGTGCAAAGGGTTTTTTACCGCCAGTCAACTATTGAAATAGCAATTAAACTCGGCATAAAGGGGTTTGTAAAAAACGAACCTGATGGAAATGTTTATATCGAAGCAGAAGGAACAGAACAGCAACTGAATAAATTAGTTCAGTGGTGCAGGAAAGGTCCGCCACAAGCGGTTGTTGCAGATGTGAAATTTTCCGCAGGAGAAATAAAAAACTTTTCCTCGTTTGAAATTACACAATAGAGTCAAAAATGCACAGTTTTTAAGAATAAGATAATAAGGTTTAAAAATTAGTTGTTCAATATTTCTACTAAGGTTAAATGCCCTTCTTTGAAAACCTTAGTAGAAAAATCAAATTGAACGACAACACAAAACCTTATTACCTTATTTTATTTAGTTCATTTTGTTATACAGCGCACGATAGCATTTGCGTTTTGTTTCTCATGGAAGATATTATCTTTGCCTCTCTTATCAATCATATATATTAATCTGTGCTAATCAGTGTAATCTGTGGCTGAATATTTCTCACATCCTTCTGCCATCATTGACGGTGGCTGCAAAATCGGAAAGGGAACCAAAATCTGGCACTTCTCTCACATCATGCCCAACTGCGTGATTGGCGAGCACTGTAATATAGGGCAGAATGTGGTAGTTTCTCCTGAAGTTATTCTTGGCAATAATGTGAAAGTGCAGAATAATGTTTCCATTTACACAGGCGTTACATGCGATGACGATGTTTTCCTTGGACCATCTATGGTGTTTACGAACATTACCAATCCGCGCAGCGCAGTGGTGAGAAAAAATCAATACGCAAAAACACATGTAGGAAAAGGCGCGAGCATTGGAGCAAACGCCACAATTGTCTGCGGAAATAATATCGGAGAATTTGCTTTCATCGGTGCCGGATCAGTTGTTACAAAAGATATTCCCTCGTATTCATTGTGGGTTGGAAATCCTGCAAAGCAAATCGGGTGGATGAGCGAATACGGGCATCGTTTGAACTTTAAGAAAGGAGTAGCAATTTGTCAAGAGTCGAAAGAAAAATATAGACTAGTAAAAGGATTAGTAAAAAAGTTGTAGAAAGGTTTGTTGTTTGTCGTTTGTTGTTCAAACCACAAGCCACAAACCACAAACCACAAACGGTTATGATAAAATTCGCAGTAATCGGGCAAGGACATATTGGAAAACGACATGCAGAAATGCTTCGGAGAAATCCTGAAACAGAACTCGTGGCAGTGTGTGATATTCTTCCGAAAGAAAAACTCGGGCTGAATGATTTGAAAGAAAAATTTTATTCTTCCATTGACGAATTATTGAAATGTCATCCTGAAGTTGAAGTGATAAATATTTGTACGCCCAGCGGATTGCACGCAGAACATTCTCTGAAAGCGCTTGATGTAAATAAGCATGTAGTTCTTGAAAAACCAATGGCGCTCCACCGGCAGGATTGTGAGCAGATAATTTCAAAAGCATTGCAAAAGCACAAACAGGTTTTCTGCGTGATGCAAAACCGATATTCTCCTCCGAGCATTTGGCTGAAAGAAATTGTGGAGAAGAAAATAATCGGAGATACGTACATGGTGCAGTTAAATTGCTACTGGAACCGCGATGAGCGGTATTACAAAAAAGATTCATGGAAGGGAACGCAGCATCTCGATGGCGGAACTTTGTTCACGCAGTTTTCTCATTGGATAGATTTGCTCTACTGGCTTTTTGGAGACATCACCGACATACAGGCAAAGTTTTCCGATTTCAATCATGCATCGCTCACCGAATTTGAAGACAGCGGCTTTGTGAATTTTCGTTTTATGAATGGAGGATTGGGTTCTATCAACTATTCTACTTCGGTGTGGGATAAAAATTTAGAAAGCAGTATTACAGTTGTCGGCAGTAAAGGAAGCGTGAAAGTTGGCGGACAATACATGGACAAAGTAGAAGTCTGCCACATAAAAGATTACACGCTGCCGAAATTAGAAGAAACTGCTCCGGCAAATGACTATGGCGGTTATAAAGGCTCGGCAAACAATCATCATTTCTTAATTGAGAATGTTGTTGAAACGCTGAAAGGGAAAAATACAATTACGACAAACGCATTGGAAGGAATGAAAGTAGTTGACATGATTGAAAGAATATATTCTTTTCGCAAACCAAACAGGAAAAGTTAAATCGTTTGTAGTTTGTGGTTTGTTGTTGGGGAGTTATTATGGCTACAATTAAACAATTCGAAGATTTGGAATGCTGGAAATTAGCCAGACAGTTATCTGATTTAATTTTTACACTGACTGAAAAGGGAGCATTTGTCAAAGATTTTGGATTTAAGAATCAAATAAAAGATGCAAGTGGTTCCGTAATGGATAATATCGCTGAGGGTTTTGGAAGGGGAGGGAATAGAGAATTTGTAATCTTTTTGGGATATGCAATTGGTTCTGCAAATGAAGTACAGTCACAACTTTACAGAGCATTAGATTGGAAATATATTTCACAAGTTGAGTTTAAAGAAAATTACGAACTTGCTGAAACAATTATTGCTAAGTCTGGCAGTCTTATTAATTACCTTAATAATTCTCAGCATAAAGGTGAAAAATTCAAACGAGAGAAATAACCACAAACAATTAACTACAAACTACAAACGTTTTCATGTATCAGGAATTAAAAAATAAAAAAGCAACGCTTGCAGTTATCGGCCTCGGTTACGTTGGATTGCCGATTGCACTTGCTTTCGCGAAAAAAATAAAAGTCATCGGTTTTGACATCAACCAGAAGCGCGTTGACCTGATGAAGAAGGGAATTGACCCGAGTAATGAACTCACGAAAAAAGATTTTGATGGATGTGATATTGAATTTACTGCGTCACTAGATGTTTTAAAGAAAGCAAGATTTTTCATCGTTGCTGTTCCCACTCCTATTGACGAGCACAACCTTCCGGATTTAAAACCATTGCTTGGCGCATCAACCTCTGTAGGAAAAGTTTTGAAGAATGGAGATTATGTGGTGTACGAATCAACTGTTTATCCCGGCTGCACCGAGGAAGATTGTATTCCGGTTCTGGAACAATATTCAAAATTAAAATTCAAAAAAGATTTTAAAGTTGGCTATTCACCTGAACGAATTAATCCCGGAGATAAAGAGCATACGATTACTAAAATCCTGAAAGTTGTTTCAGGGTGTGATGAAGAATCGTTGGAAAATATTTCTAAAGTTTATGAAATAATTGTAGAACCCGGAACGCATAAAGCCCCATCTATAAAAGTTGCTGAAGCTGCAAAAATAATTGAGAATACCCAGCGCGATGTGAACATTTCTCTGATGAATGAACTTTCTATCATTTTCAACAAAATGGGAATCAATACATTTGATGTATTGGAAGCAGCGGGAACAAAATGGAATTTTCTAAAATTTTCTCCCGGACTTGTTGGCGGGCACTGTATCGGTGTTGACCCGTATTATCTTACGCACAAAGCTGAATCGCTGGGTTATCATGCGCGCGTGATTAATTCAGGAAGATATGTGAATGACTCGATGGGATTTTATGTGGCAAAAAATCTTGTAAAGAAAATAATTGCTGAAGGAATAAATATTTCTAAATCTAAGGTGCTGGTGATGGGTGCAACTTTTAAAGAAGATGTGAGCGACATCCGTAATTCGAAAGTGGCAGATATTGTGAAGGAACTAATTTCCTTCGGTGTAACAGTTGATGTGATTGACCCGCACGCTGATTCAGATGAGTTAAAACACGAATACGGTTTTGGTTTGAGTAAGCTTGGAAAAAATTATGATGGAGTAATCATTGCGGTAAATCACCAGGGCTACAAAAAACTGGATGAAAAATATTTTCAATCCATTCTTTCTCCAAAAGGAGTTCTCGTTGATGTAAAAGGAATGTATAGGGAAAAAATCAAGAACATTAATTACTGGTCGCTTTAAGAAATGGCGAAAACAATTCTCATAACAGGCGGTGCAGGATTTATCGGAAGTCATGTGGTGCGCTTGTTCGTAAACAAATACTCCGATTACAAAATAGTGAATCTTGACAAGCTCACTTACGCTGGCAATCTTGCTAATCTGAAAGACATTGAGAAAAAAATAAATTATGAATTTGTTAAAGGAGATATCTGTGATGCGGATTTGATTCATAAACTTTTCGAGAAGAATAATTTCGATAACGTAATTCATCTTGCTGCAGAAAGTCATGTGGACAGAAGCATTTCCAACCCGATGGAGTTTGTGAAAACAAATGTTATCGGAACGGTTACGCTCCTCAACGCTGCAAAACACAGTTGGAAAGAAACTAAATCAAAACTTTTTTACCATGTTTCTACGGATGAAGTTTATGGTTCGCTTGGTGAAACAGGTTTGTTCACTGAAGAAACAAGTTATGATCCGCACAGTCCTTATTCCGCAAGCAAGGCAAGCTCCGACCATTTTGTGAGAGCGTATCATGACACGTTTGGATTGCCTGTTGTAATTTCCAATTGCTCGAACAATTACGGCTCGTATCATTTCCCAGAAAAATTAATTCCGTTGGCGATATATAATATTAAGAACAACAAACCTGTTCCTGTTTACGGAAAAGGCGAAAACATTCGCGACTGGCTTTTTGTGGAAGACCATGCTCGCGCGATTGATATTATTTTTCATAAAGGAAAACAGGGAGAGACTTACAACATTGGTGGAAACAACGAATGGAAAAATATTGATTTGATAATTCTGCTTTGCAAAATCATGGATAAAAAACTGAATCGCAATTCTGGCGGATCAGCAAAGCTGATAACATTTGTGAAAGACCGTGCTGGTCATGATTTACGCTACGCAATTGATTCATCAAAACTTCAGAAAGAACTCGGATGGAAACCTTCGCTTCAGTTTGAAGAAGGATTGGAAAAAACTGTTGACTGGTATCTTGCCAATGCAGAATGGCTGAAGAATGTAACGAGCGGAGATTATCAGAAATATTATGAGCAGCAATATGTCAAAAGATGACATTTATGTCATTCTGAGTCCCGCAAGTCATGCTGAACTTGTTTCAGCATCTGCGGGATAAACTCTGCGATGAATCTCCTTGAATAATGTACGAACAAAAATTCCATACGACCGATTTATCCAAACATTCTTTCCTTGTTACGGGTGGCGCTGGTTTTATCGGCAGCAATATTGTAGAGTATCTATTAAAATATAATGCGAAGAAGGTTGTAGTGCTCGATAATCTCTCAACAGGTTTTGAAGAAAATCTTAAACCTTGTTTTCGGCATTCTAATTTTAAATTCATCAATGGTGACATTTGTGATTTGAACGTTTGCAAAACTGCTTGTGAGAATATTGATTTTGTTTTTCATCAGGCAGCGCTAGGTTCTGTTCCGCGTTCGATTGAAAATCCGATTGCAACACATAACGCAAACGCCAGTGGATTTCTTTCGGTGCTTGTGGCGGCTAAAAACGCAAGTGTAAAACGTGTGGTGTTTGCCAGTTCGTCTTCAGTGTATGGCGACAACACGGATTCTCCTAAGAAAGAAGAAAAAATCGGGAAACCTTTATCTCCTTATGCCGTGAGCAAACTGGTAAATGAATTTTATGCAGACATATTTGCGCGTACTTATAATATGGAAATAATCGGTCTGCGCTACTTTAATATTTTTGGACCGAAACAAAATCCAAAAGGAGAATACGCGGCTGCAATTCCTCTTTTCATTGATGGCTTACTGAATAACAAATCCGTTTTCATTAATGGCGATGGAAATCAATCGCGTGATTTCACTTTTGTGGAAAATGCCGTGCAAGGAAATATTAGAGCCATGTTTTGTGAAAACAAAGAAGCCATCGGCAAGGTTTTTAACATTGCGTTTGGAGAAAAAATATCAGTAAATGACTTATTTCATTCTTTAAAGAAAATTACAGGAGCTTCTCTTAATCCCATTTATCGCGAGGAAAGAAAAGGAGATGTGAAAAATTCGCTTGCTGATATTTCAAAAGCCCGAAATATTCTTGACTATAAACCCACAACAAGTGTAGATGAGGGATTAACTATAACAGTTGACTGGTTTGACAAATATTTCCGAAAATGAGTTTTCTTTCAAATATGTTTGGCAAAAACTCCAGATCAAACGTGTCTGTGGATTTATCTGTGCTGAAGTGTGATGTCCATTCTCATTTTATTCCTGGTATTGATGATGGTGCACAAACGATGGAAGATTCTATTTCGCTGATTAAATCATTTCATGATTTGGGGTATAAAAAGGTAATCACTACTCCGCATATTCTTGCTGACGGATATCCTAATACATCTGAAATTATTTTAAGAGGATTAGAGAAAGTTAGAGTTGCGTTGAAGACGGAAGGAATTCCTATTCAAATTGAAGCTGCTGCAGAATACTATATTGATTTTGATTTCGGCAGAAAAATAGAGCAGGAAAAACTTCTCACCTTTGGAAAATCTGCTCCGAATAAAACTTCGGGGAATTATTTATTGTTTGAGATTTCATTCCTGAATCCACCGGATAATCTTGAGCAAATAATTTTCAAATTACTGACGAGTGGATACAAGCCGGTGCTTGCGCATCCTGAACGATATAATTTCTGGCACCACAAGTTTGAAAAATACGAGCAATTAAAAGAGAAAGGACTTTTGTTTCAATTGAATATTAATTCGCTCACAGGTTATTATTCCTACGAAACAAAAAAAGTGGCAGAGCATCTGATTGAAAAAAATATGATTGATTTTTTAGGAAGCGATTGTCATCATTCCGGGCACGTCAACCTAATAAAGACAGAAGCAGTTTATCAGAAATCTTTGCATAAGTTGATTGAGAGCGGGAAGCTTTTGAATAGCACACTCTAATTTTGTTTCTTAAAATTAAATGTATATCCAATACTTATTCCAGCCCATGGCAAAACATGACCCAATGAACCAAAAGGTTCGAAAAAATGGAATGACCCTGTTTGATTGAATTGGCTTTCATTTTTAAATTTAGCACTTCCATAGTATGCAACAATATTTATTATCGGAGAGAAAGCTACTTTGAAAAATATTCCTCCTTGTAATCTTTGATAGCGATAGCCAATTTTTGGAGAAGCAAATAAAATATAATCTGTCCCGCGACCTATTGTTGAATTGGAAATATATGGGCTGGTATAGTAAGTGTTTGGATTGACCTTATATCTATTTGAAAATATAGTTAGCCCAATGCCTAATTCTAAGTGACTATTTTTCTTTGCAAACAAAAAATTATATGAAACAGGAGTAAATAAAATAAAATCATATCTAGATGGAAATAATTCTAAACCAAAAGAAACAGAATTTTTTACTTTTTTGTTTACACGAAAAATCCGATCATAATTAAGTGAGTAAATACCAGCTTGCCCACCTAGCTCAGCATAAATAGTATTTCTTTTTGGTATAGTATCAAGCGCCTTTAATGCCTTTAAGGAATCCCGGGTTTTTCTTATTTCTTCATATTCCATTCCGCCACGGATCGTATCAACTAATTTGATCATCGGCTTTATATGTCTTTAGGATGATAAATATATAGAGTTGAAAAATTTGTCTTGGTTGTATTGTTTTCTACACTATCTATTTTCTGCCCGTAAAAAATAATAGAAAAAATAAAGATCAATGAAAAGGCGATAGGCATCTGGATATAATTCTTCATCCAGCAAATTTACTTTGTTTTTTAAAGGCAAATGGAACTTACTTCACATCAAACGCCAAGAGTTTCTCTCCTTCCAGAAATGCTTCCAGTTTATCGCCAATATTAACTGCGCCAACACCAACGGGAGTTCCCGTGAAAATTAAGTCACCAATTTTAAGAGTGATGAATTGAGATATGAAAGAAATTATTTTATCAAAAGGAAAAAGCAAATCGCTTGTATTTCCTTTCTGTACTGTTTTGCCATTTATAGTAAGATGAAAATTCAGATTGTTTAACGGGGAAAGTTTTTCTTTTGAAATAAACCTTCCGACTGGTGCAGAACCATCAAACCCTTTTGCTTTTTCCCAGGGTAGGCCTTTTGTCTTCTGAATTTTTTGTATATCGCGCGCAGTGAAATCAATTCCTACAGTTAATTCATCGTAATATTTATGCGCGAATTCTTTCGCAATGTTTTTTCCCACTTTACTTATCTTCAAAACAATTTCCACTTCGTGATGAATGTTATTTGAGAAATCAGGAATGTAAAAGGGTTTATTGTCGAGGAGAAGAGCAGTATCTGGTTTGAGAAAAAAAACGGGTTCGTCTGGAATAGCAGAATTAAGTTCTTTGATATGCTCCAGATAATTTTGCCCAATGCAGATAATTTTCATAAATCAACGAAAAACGAATTTATACGAAAGTACGAAATGAAAAATGTTAGATGTTAATTGGGTATTTTTATCTATCGACTCGTTGCAATTATTGACTGTTTGTTTTCGTATTTTTCGTACTATTTCGTTTTTCGAAGATTTCCGTGATTACTTTTTTAGTGTGAAGAGAAAATTCTCCGTTCATCATCCATGAATAATAGGAAGGTTCGGTTCTGAAAACATCTTCAGCAGATTTACCGTTATGTTTTCCAAAATTAAAAACAATGGTTCCTTTTTCGTTGTAGACAAATCTTCCTGCAAAATCAACCCTGCGTGAACGCGAAGTAAAATTGTGAAGGAACGCGACATCGTTTTTCAGATCGGAATATTTTTCCAATTGCGCTTCAAGGATTTGTGCGGTGGCATTAATATCGGCTTCCGCGCTGTGAGCGTTCTCCAGTGATTTGCTGCAGTAAAATTTGTAAGCAGCTGAAAGAGTTCTTTCTTCCTTCTTATGAAAAATGCCCTGCACATCCACCATTTTTCTTTCTTTCATGTCAAAATCAATTCCCGCTCTGAGAAATTCTTCCATCAAAAGAGGAATGTCAAAATAATTGCAGTTGTAACCTGCTAAATCAGAATCGCCAAAGAAATCAGAAAGTTCTTTCGCACAATCTTTGAATGTAGGTGCATCTGCCACATCCATATCGCTTATGCCGTGAATCTTTGTCACTTCTTTCGGAATCGGAATAGTTGGATTGATAAGAATAGTTTTACTTTCTTTTTTCCCTCCATCTGGCGGAAATATTTTCAGGATAGAAATTTCTACAATTCTATCTGATGCTATGTTCAACCCGGTAGTTTCAACGTCAAAAAAAGCAAGAGAGCGGGTTAGATTCAGTTTTGCCATAGGAAATTATCTTCCGATGCTCGAATAAATAAATCCAAGTTGTTTCATTTGTTCATTGCTGTAAAGATTTCTTCCGTCAAAAATTATTTTTCCTTGCATCAGCTTTTTCATTTCTTCAAAATCAGGAGTGCGGAAGACAGCCCACTCAGTGCAAATCAGTAACGCATCAGCGCCTTTCAAAACTTCATAATGGTTTTTTCCGAAACTGATTTTATTATCATAAACTTTTTTTACATTATTCATTGCCTCCGGGTCATAGACAGAAATTTTTGCTCCAGCCGAAAGCAATTCTTCAATGAGATAGAGTGCTGGGGCTTCGCGGATATCATCGGTATCGGGTTTAAAGGCAATCCCCCACAGAGCAATCTTTTTTCCTTTTAAGTTGTTCTTAAAATATTTTTTAATTCTTTCCAGAAATAATTCGCGCTGGCTCTTGTTCACTTCCATTACAGATTTCAGAATTTTGAAATCATATTTATTGTCTTCAGCTGATTTCGCCAGTGCTAACACATCTTTTGGAAAGCA
The DNA here is from genome assembly GCA_016213405.1 of Bacteroidota bacterium. Lineage (NCBI taxonomy): Bacteria > Pseudomonadati > Bacteroidota > Bacteroidota bacterium. The sequence goes on along the minus strand of JACRAM010000068.1, from coordinate 91,679 downwards.
ACTTCCTCCATAGCCGATGCCTGCAAACAAAAATCGTTTTCCTATTCTATCGTCTGAGCCGATTCCCATTCTCACTTTGTCCACATCTGCGCCTACTTTTTCGCAAAGGTTGGCAATCTCATTCATAAAAGAAATTTTTGTAGCGAGAAATGAGTTGGCGGCATATTTTGTGAGTTCGGAAGATTTTTCGTCCATGAATAAAATCGGATTTCCTTGTCTTACAAATGGCTTATACAAATCTTCCATCACTTTTTTAGCGCGTTCGGAAGAGGTGCCGACAACCACGCGGTCGGGCTTCATAAAATCATCTACTGCAAATCCTTCGCGCAGAAATTCAGGATTACTCACCACATCAAAATCAGTTTTGTCCGAATGGACTCCTTCGGAGCAATTCTTTGCAATTGCTTTGCGGACAAGTTCAGCAGTGCCGACAGGCACAGTGCTTTTATTTACCACAACTTTATACTCTTTAATGAGTTTGCCAAGTTGATTCGCAACATCAAGCACATGCGTTAAATCCGCAGAACCGTTTTCATCAGGCGGGGTAGGAAGTGCAAGAAAAATTACAAGTGATTTCTCTATTGCATCTTTCAGATTTGTAGTGAAAGAAAGGCGGTTTGATTTTATGTTCCGCTGAAATATTCCTTCAAGATGCGGTTCGTAAATGGGAATATTCCCACATTGCAGGCGTTTTACTTTTTCTTTGTCAATGTCAACGCAAATCACATTGTTGCCTGTTTCGGCAAAACAAGTTCCTGTAACAAGCCCAACGTATCCTGTTCCAACTACTGCTATATTCATTTTGTAAATTCTAAAACCGAATCGGTGATATGTTTCAAAGTTTCTTCTTCAAGTTCAGAATGCATTGGCAGAGAAATTACCGAAGCGCAAAGTTTATCTGTAACAGTATATTTTCTTCCATCATTTATTTTATGATAGTAAGCGGGTTGAGAATGGAGAGGAACAGGGTAGTAAATCATGGCAGGAATTTCTTTTGATGCAAGGTGTTCTTTTAATTTATTTCGGTCAACTCCGTTCAATGTCAATGTGTACTGATGAAAAACATGCGAAGAATTTTTTGAGCGGGCAGGAGTTTTTATTTTTGAATTTCCTGCAAATGCTTTATCATAATAAGTTGCTGCTTTGTTTCGCGCTGCAGCATACTTGTCAAGATATTTTAATTTAACTTTCAGAACAGCTGCCTGAATGGAATCCAGGCGGGAATTCACGCCAAGAATTTCATAGTGATATTGAACGCTCTGCCCATGGTTAACAATCATTCTGCATTTCTTCGCGAGTTCATCATCGTTCGTGCAAAGTGCGCCACCATCACCGTATCCGCCCAGATTTTTTGAAGGGAAGAAAGAAGTGGTGCCGATGTTTCCGATGGTGCCTGCTTTCTTTTTCGTTCCGTTAGAAAAAATATAATCTGCGCCAATTGCCTGCGCAGTGTCTTCAATCACATAGAGATTGTGCTTTTTTGCAAGCAATTGAATTGCTTCCATGTCCGCACACTGACCGAAGAGATGCACGGGAATAATTGCTTTTGTTTTTGAAGTGATTGCTTTCTCGATTTCTTTTACATCTATATTAAATGTATCGGCATCTACATCAACAAGAACGGGAACCAGCCCTAGAAAAGCAATCGCTTCAACGGTAGCGGCAAAAGTGAAGTTGGATGTGATAACTTCATCTTCTCGTTTCAATCCGAGCGCCATGAGCGCAATCTGAAGCGCATCTGTTCCGTTGGCGCATGGAATCACGTGCCTAACACTCAAATATTTTTCTAAGTCAGTCTGAAATTCTTTTACGGCTGGTCCGTTAATGAAGCGGGCAGTTTGAATCACTTCGTTTATGGCAGCATCCACTTCTTCCTTGATGTTTTCATACTGGCTGACTAAGTCAACCATTTCTATTTTTCTGCTTACTTTTACCCCCACTGATTACACAGATTAAATGATGATTACACCGATTTGTTTTAAGTTGCGAATGTACAAATTACGAATGAAACAGAATTGGAAAATATATTCTGTATTTTGTATTCTGTATTCTGTATTCTCAGTTTCTGCTCAGAACGTAAAAGATTCTTCCTTATTTTTTCCGATGGTGAAATTTTCATATTCGTTTCAACTTCCAGGGGGAGATTTGGCAAAACGATTCGGATATAATTCCAATGTAGGTTTGAATTTTTCCATCAAGACAAAAAGGAATTTGATTTTTGGTGCGAGCGGAAGTTTTTTATTCGGTGACCAGATTAAGGAGAATGGAATCCTTGACAGTTTGAAAACCTCCAGCGGATTCATCATCAACCAAAATGGCAATCCTTCTGTTGTAAGGTTATTTGAAAGAGGATTCACCGTTTCTCTTCATGTCGGAAAACTTTTTCCGATTCTTTCCCCTAACAAAAATTCAGGTATCATCATTTATGCTGGACCCGTCTTTCTCCGCCATAAAATAAAAATGGATGACATCGGGCATCAGTCGCCACAATTGGTTGATCCTTATCCGAAAGGATACGACCGCCTCACTGCGGGTTTAGGCGCGCATGAATTTATCGGCTACATGTATGTGGGCAACAAGCGCATGTTAAATTTCTTTGGCGGATTTGAATTCACGCAGGCATTCACGAAAAGCCAGCGCAGTTATGATTATGATTTGATGAAAGCGGATACTGACAAGCGAATAGATTTACTGAATGGAATCCGTATCGGATGGATTCTTCCGCTGTACAAAAAAACTCCTCAGGAATTTTATTACCACTAACGAGTGATTTTCTTCTATCAGATATTCATTCAGCTTTTTTCTTTTTTAGTTAAAGTTGCCTCGTTGTTCAATCGCAAAGCAAGATTATTTGTAAGCGGAAGAAAAAATGTTTTTTGGAAACTGAATGCTGCTCTTAGTTCGTCCCTCGTCCCTCGTCCCCCGTCCCTCGTATGGTTTCACTGTTCTTCCCTCGGTGAATTTGAACAGGCACGCTCTTTAATTGATAGAATCAAGAATCAAGAATCAAGAATCAAGATATTGATTACGTTTTTTTCTCCTTCGGGATATGAGATTAGAAAGAATTATGAAGGAGCAGATTTTATTTTCTATTTACCGATTGATACTAAATCTAATGCGAGAAGATTTCTTGACATGGTAAATCCATCGCAAGTGTTTTTTGTCAAGTATGACTTCTGGTATAATTACCTTCATGAACTGAAAGAAAGAAACATTCCGGCTTATCTTGTTTCTGCGAATTTCCGCCAGGAACAGTTCATCGGCATGTATGGAAAGTATCTGCGAAAGGTCTTGTCGTTCTTCAATCATATTTTTGTACAGAATGATTTTTCACAGAAACTGCTTTCAGAACAAAAGATTTTAAACGTGTCCGTGAGCGGTGATTTGCGCTACGACAGAGTTTCTCAAACTGTTTCTACTGTAAAGAAGAATCAGATGGTAGAAATGTTTAAAGGAGATAACAAAGTAGTTGTCTGCGGAAGCACGTGGGAGAAGGATGAAGAAATTGTTTCAAGTATAAAGTATCAAGCCTCACTACCCAATACTTACTACCCAATACTGAAATTAATTATCGCTCCGCATGAAATAAATGAAGCCCGCATCCAATCAACAATAAAACAATTCAGCAATAAAACAATTCTGAGGTTTTCCGAAATCAGCAAAGAACCCGTTTCAACAGCGTTGGATAAATTGAAGGACGCAAAAGTTCTTATCATTGATAACATCGGCATGCTTTCCTCTCTCTATCAATATGCTGACATCGCTTACATTGGCGGTGGATTTGGAAGCGGTATTCATAACATTCTGGAAGCTGTTGCCTTTGGCGCTCCTGTCATCTTCGGACCCAACCATCATAAATTTCCTGAGGCAAAAGAAATTATTGAACAGGGCGGAGGATTCAGCATTGTGGATACAAATGATTTTCAGAAAGTGATGAACTTGTTTCTCTCGGATGAAAAAATTCTCATGATGGCTTCCATGGTCTGCAAAAACTTTGTAATGCAGAGAAAAGGAGCGGTGGAGAGAATTATCAGCGCTTTACATCTCGAAAACTAAAATCTTTTTTATATTTACCCTGTTGAATAAAACTCAATATGCAATTGGGTTTAGGTGTCATTTTAATTTTCTAACATGAAAATATCTATTCGCCAAAGGACGAATTCCGTTTTTCTCGGGACTGTTCTTTTCTTCTCATTAATCTCTTGCGCCCTCTTCGCGCAAAAAAACCCTGTGGTGATGAACCACCAGTATTGCACTACTGCAAGAGTGGTTTGCAACATCACTGACCAGCCCAGCGAAGGTTCTCTTTGCAATTCAGGTTGCAGCGGAAATAATAATCTGGTGAACGGAAGTAATTCCTGTTTTACTGGCGGGCTCACACGCTGGGGATTTTACATCTTCACTGTTCAGCAGGCGGGAACGCTCACATTCACTATCAACCCCGCTTCTCCTGGTTTTTTCGATTGCGGTGATTACAATTTCGCACTCTTCGATGTAACGAACGGATGCGGAAGTATCGGAAATGCTTTACGCTGTTCTATGGCTGATGATGGATGCACTGGCAGCAATACAGGATTGAATATGTCTGCCACTGACACTACAGAAGGAACAGGCGGTGACGGCTGGTGTAAATATCTTAACGCACAATGCGGGCGTACATATCTTCTCTGCCTGGATATTCCTGGCAATGATGGAAACGGATTCGGACTTTCATTTGGCGGTACTTGTACATTTGGAGTTCCGGTAGCTTTTACCGCAACTCCTGATACAGTTTGTGCCGGGCAGCCGGTAAACTTTGCGCTTAATTGTTATTCGCCCAACGCATTCATCACCTATTCATGGAACTTCGGACCCAATGCAACTCCATCAACTTTCACGGGACCCACTCCTCCCGCAGTTACTTTTTCCACCACCGGCACTCAGAATATTACCATCACCGGAAACACAGTTGGAGGAAACGCATGCTCCAGCACTGCTTCACAAACAGTTTTTGTTACAGCTGGCGCGCCTACTTCATCATTCACAGCTGATACGGTTGCCTGTTTGGGAACTAATACCACCGTCACATACACGGGCAACGCTTCTTCGAGCGCATCTTACACCTGGAATTTCGGAAGCGGAAATGTTATTAGCGGTTCAGGACAAGGACCTTATGTAATTTCTTATGCTTCGCCCGGAACTTATACCATGTCTCTTGATGTTACGGAATGTGCAACTCCTTCGGGCATAACAACCATGACCGTTACTGTTTTTGCTCCACCCACTGCTAATGCGGGAAACGATGTAAGTATTTGTATTGGTAACAGTACTTCTCTTTCTGGAAGCGGAGGAATAAATTACGGATGGGGACCTTCCGGAGCAGGATTGAGTTGCACGCTTTGTCAGAATCCTGTTGCTTCTCCAACTACGACTATGACTTATACACTTGCCGTGATGGATGCGAACGGATGCACGAATACAGATATTGTAAATGTCACCGTTAATCCTTTGCCCGCAGCAAACGCTGGAACAGATGTAAGCATGTGTATCGGAAGTTCTGCTTCTCTCAGCGCATCTGGTGGAAACACATATGTGTGGTCTCCTGCCACGAATTTATCTAACGTCAACATTGCAAATCCAACTGCAAATCCAACCGCATCCATTACGTATACAGTTACAGTGACCGATGCAAATGGATGCAGTAATACAGATGCAATTTTGATAACAGTAAATCCTTTGCCAACTGCAAATGCCGGAGCAGATGCTACAATATGCGCGGGTACTTCGACTACACTTAGTGCATCGGGAGGAAATAATTATCTGTGGACGCCCGCTACAAATTTATCCAGCGCAAATATTTCAAATCCTGTTGCGAATCCAACTTCTAATAGTACATATACGGTTACTGTTACGGATGCCAACGGATGCAGCAACACCGATGCGATGAATATTTTTGTGAATCCAGTTCCCGTTGCGAATGCCGGACCGAATGCAAGTATTTGTTTCGGATTCAGCACATCATTGAACGCTTCAGGAGGAAGTTCTTATTCATGGGTTCCTTCAACTGGATTATCCAATCCGAATATTTCAAATCCTGTGGCGAATCCAACATCAACCACCACCTACACCATAATTGTATCCAACGGAAATTGCGCGAGCGTAAGTTCAATGAGTGTTACCGTGAATCCGACTCCTGTTGCGACTATTTCTTTGCAGACAAATGTTTCATGTTTTGGCGGCAGTAATGGTAATGCAACTGTTACTGTTTCTGTCGGAACAAATCCGATTACGTATTTATGGACTCCGTCTTCTCAGGCAACACAAACAGCAACCGGACTTTCGCAAGGAAATTATTCCGTGTCAATCACCGATGCAAACGGATGCACCACTTCTCAAACTGTTATCATCACACAGCCCACCGCACTTACTACTTCTGTTTCCTCCACAAATGTTTCATGCAATGGAGGCAGCAATGGAACAGCGGCAGTATCAGCGGCAGGTGGCAGTCCGAACTACACTTATTTCTGGGTGCCGGGAAATTATAATACTTCTTCCGTTTCGGGATTAAGTGCACAACCCTATACGGTTCTTGTTACCGATGCCAACGGATGCACCATGGCAGCAAACATTGTAATCACTCAGCCGTCAGCATTATTCTCGAATCTTACTTCACAGCCTGCCGGTTGCGGAATGACGAATGGAATTGCAAATTCATCTGTGAGCGGAGGAACTTTACCGTATACTTATCTCTGGAGCAACGGACAGACAACTGCTAATGCTTCAGGACTCGCACAAGGAAATTATTCTGTTACGATAACGGATGCCAATAGTTGTTCAATGAGCGATACGGTGAATGTAAATCAAGATCCGCCACCTAATGCTGCAATTAGCGGGAATACAAATTTGTGCGTTGGAGAAAGCACAGTGCTCATTGCTTCTGGAGGAGGAACTTATTTGTGGAACACCTTTCAAAATACTGCATCCATTAGCATAACTCCGACTTCTTCCAATGGTTATTCTGTGATTGTAACGAGCGGCAATTGCACGGACACTGCAAATGTGAATGTGATTGTAAACCCGCTTCCCACCGCAAACGCAGGAGCGGATGTTACCATTCCTATTGGTTCGGGCGCTCCGTTGAATTCTTCCGGTGGCATTTCTTACAACTGGTTTCCTCCGGGAGGATTAAGCTGCCTCAACTGCCAGGATCCCACTGCCAGCCCCTTGATAACCACCGATTACATTGTTATTGTTACCGATGCAAACGGATGCACCGATACGGATACAATAAATGTTTTTGTTGACGCAACCTGCCAGGCGCTTTACCTGCCCAACGCATTTTCACCAAACGGTGACGGGGAAGATGATGAATGGCGCATTTACATAAACAACCTCGCCTGCGTTAAAGATTTAAAAATTTCTATCTGGGATAGGTGGGGAGAAAAAGTTTTTGAATCCACTAACACCGACTTCAAGTGGGATGGCTCTTATACACGCGGATTATTAAAAGGAGAAGAAGGCAGCGCAGTGTTTGTTTACCGCATGAAAGCCGAAATGATTTCAGGTACTAAGATTGACAGAAGGGGGAATGTTTCGGTAGTTCGATGAGATACAGATTCTCTCAAAGCGGAGCGATGTGAAAGTTTTACCATTAATGTTTTAGTGACGAAAATGCGTAAGTCCTAAAAATAAAGGAAGGGGCAAAGTATAATCGGAACTTAAAAAATATCAGGCAGCTTTTTTTCGCTGAGCAATGGGCTTGCCATTTTTATACGCTCCTAGAATAACCACTAATTTGGTTTTTCGGTATTCCGCCACTGCGTCAAGCATTTCGGCATTGGTACTTTTCCAGATTTTTACTCCTGTACCCGGGTCGGTTGCCCTGTTGCGAACTTCAAAATAAAACCCATCTTTTAAAACGGCCGGCTTCGTGGGGGGTCTTCCCCTGTTTCCACGCATTGCACCGCCCCGAATGTTATTTAATTTCATTTCTCTTTTTGATTTTGGTAAACTCTGTTGAATGTTTTTGTTAATTCTTCGGGGTAAAGGTAATTAAATAGAGATACGAGGAATGGAAAAGCTTTCTGTCATGAGAACTAGTACGAAATATCTGAAAAGCAAATTAAAAGAAACTCTGTTAAGGATAAGAACTAGTTACATCGTCTTAATCTCCGCCACTAAAGCTGTAAGCGCTTTTTTGGCATCACCAAAAAACATGGAGGACTTTGGGTTGTAGAAAATTTCATTGTCAATACCCGCATATCCCGCGTTCATCGAACGTTTGTTAATGATGATGTTCTTTGCTTTCTCAGCTTCCAGAATGGGCATTCCGTAAATAGGAGAGGCAGGATTATTTTTTGCGGCAGGGTTCACCACATCGTTAGCTCCCACAATCAGCACCACATCGGTTTGTTCAAATTCGGAATTTATTTCTTCCATCTCCACAAGTTTTGCGTAATCAACATTTGATTCGGCAAGAAGCACATTCATGTGTCCGGGCATTCTACCGGCAACGGGATGGATGGCATATTTTACTTCAACGCCTCTTTCTTCCAAAAGCAATTCCAATTCATGAATCACATGCTGCGCCTGCGCAACTGCCAATCCGTAGCCGGGAACGATCACCACTTTCTTTGAATAGTTCATCATCACTGCCACATCTGTTACCGAAGCTTCTTTCACAGTTCCTCCGGTTGTTGTCGCTCCGGCAGCTGCGGCTTTGCTTCCTTCTCCGAACGCGCCAAAGATTACATTGGTGAGAGAACGGTTCATGGCTTTGCACATTAATATGGTCAGCAATGTTCCGGCAGAGCCAACCAGAATTCCTCCTGTAAGCATGATTTTATTATCGTACAAAAATCCTCCGAATCCTGCCGCCATTCCGGTAAAAGAGTTCAAAAGAGAAATCACCACAGGCATGTCAGCGCCACCGATAGGAAAAGTGAACATGACTCCGTAAAAAAGCGCGGCAGCAAAGAGAAGATAGACGAGCATTATGCTTCCGCCAGTGTAAATATTGTAGGCTCCGAGCGCCAGTACTCCCAGCATGATCACATTGTTGAGAGCATTATAAGAAGGAAGACGGATAGGTTTTGCCATGGTGCCATTCAGTTTGAGAAAAGCAACCATACTTCCTGAAAAAGAGACCGAGCCGATAATGAGTGCCGCAATGATGGCGAGCATGAATCCTGTTTCGGCAGGCGCTCCTGTTTCAATATGATGATTGTATTCGATGAGAGAGATCAATGCAGCGCAGGCGCCTCCCATTCCGTTGAAGAGGGAAACAAGTTCCGGCATTTTTGTCATCAGCACTTTTTTCGCGGTCACCCATCCGATAACAAAGCCGATGGCGATGGATAAGAAAATCAATCCGTACACAATGGGTTTTACGTCTCCTTCATGCAGAACAATGGTTCCGACAATGGCAAGTGTCATTCCGCAGGCACCGAGCAGATTACCGTTACGCGCAGTTTTTGGGTTGCTCATCATTTTTAGTCCCATGATGAAAGTCACTGAACCGATGAGGTAGATTATTCCGAGAATTGAACTGTACATAAATTAAATATTTGGAGCCCCTCCTAAATCCTCCCCATCGGGGAGGACTTATTTTTCCACCTTTCTCCCTCCCCAATGGGGAGGGTGGGGTGGGGCTCTTTGTTTTTATTTTTTCTTTTTAAACATTTCCAACATTCTGTCTGTCACCACAAACCCTCCGACCACATTCAGTGTTCCGAGAAACACCGCGAGAAATCCGAGAGCGAGCGCCAGATAATTTTCAGGATCCACATTCAGCATTACGAAGATGGCTCCTACAATCACTACTCCGTGAATGGCATTTGCTCCGCTCATCAGCGGTGTGTGCAAAACGGTCGGCACATTTCCGATTACTTCCACCCCAACGAAGATGGAAAGGATGACGAAGTAAAATGTCATCTGATTTTCGGAGATAAAATTTAGAATATTTTCCATAATTTGAATTATTTTGTCTCACCCCTTTTTGTTCCCCTCTCCTCGAGGAGAGGGGTTAGGGGTGAGGCATGTATTATGCGTTTACTGGTTTACTTACACTTGGATGTACCGCCACTCCTTTGTGCACGATTAAACTTCCTTTTGTGATATCTTCTTCCATCTCCCATTTGAATTTGTCTTTATCGGCAAGGTGGAGTAGAAGTGTTTCAATATTTTTTGCGTAAAGGTCGCTTGCGTTCAGCGGAAGAAGCGATGGGATATTTCCTTCGCCAATAATGGTGACTCCGTGCTTCACTACTGTTTTGTTGAGTTCGCTTCCCACCACATTTCCTCCGGATTCAACAGCCATGTCAAGAATCACAGAACCGAATTTCATGCTCTTCACCATTTCTTCTGTAACGAGAAGAGGAGCTTTCCTTCCGGGAATAAGTGCGGTGGTGATTACGATGTCGGCTTCTTTCACATGTTTGCCAACTAATTCCTGCTGCTTCTTCAGAAATTCATCCGACACTCCTTTTACATATCCGCCTTCCATTTTAATAGAATCATCTCCTTTCACTTCAATAAATTTCCCGCCAAGAGATTGTACTTGCTCTTTTGTTTCTGGGCGTATATCAGATACTTCTACTACAGCTCCTAAACGTTTTGCTGTTGCAATTGCCTGCAGTCCTGCAACTCCCGCTCCAAAGATTACAACTTTAGAGGGACGAATTGTTCCAGCAGCGGTTGTCATCATCGGGAATATTTTTCCTAATGTGTCGGCCGCCATAATCACAGCTTTATATCCGGCCAGATTCGCTTGTGAAGAAAGTGCATCCATTTTTTGAGCGCGCGAAATACGAGGCACCGCATCCATGGAAAAAGCCGAGATGCCGGCTTTAGAACATGCTTCCACCAATTGAGGATTTGTTGCTGCGAACATGAATGAAATCAGAATCGCTTCTTTCTTCATCATAGAAATTTCTTCGGGCAGTGGCGCATTCACTTTCAGCACCACATCGGAATCAGAATAGCATTTGTTTTTGTCAACTATACTTGCCCCGGCAGCGGTGTAAGCATCATCGGCATAAAAGGAATTTAAGCCCGCTCCTGCTTCCACCACAATTTCGAAACCTTTTTTGACGAGCCCTTTCACCACATCGGGAGTGAGCGCCACGCGGTTTTCTTTCAGTTTGGTTTCTTTGGGTACTGAGAATTTCATAGTGCGTTTTTATTTTTCTAAAACAAAAAATCCCAGGCACATGGCAAGGGATTCGGCTTTAGAGACTATTTTCTTGTTGAATTATTTTTCTTCATACATGAATTAAAACTGAGCGAAAGTAAAAATATTAGCCCAATGTGATACATGACTGAAATCATAAATACATTTATTTGTTTTTAACACTGGGGATGTAATTTTCATTCTACGATGTGATATTTTTCTCCGGCTGTATTCAGAGAGTTTCCGTTAAAATGCCACCATTCAGTGGTGATGCCCATGAAGCCGGCTTCTGCCATTACATCACGCAGAAGTTTTCTGTTTTCAAACTGACGCCATGTGAGTTTTCCTTCTTCAATCATTCTTGATTCGGCAATTGGGTGGCCGAGTTCTCCAAAATAATCGTAAGGAGTACCCATGTCCATTTCCCAAGAATCTTCATTCACAATGCTCACATCCACCGCGCAACCAAAGTTGTGAAGCGAACCCACTTCAGGATTTGAAACATATTTGTCTTTTAGTTTTTCGGGCACTTGCAGTTCATCCCACATCATCTGTTGAATTGAAAGGGGGCGCACTCCATCGTAGATAATTAATGAGTAGAACGGAAATTTTTCTTTCAGAATTTTTTGAGCTTTCATAACTTTATCAGCAATGTCTTTTTGTAGGTAACAATTTTTTAATTCTCCGTACATATTCTTGTGCAGAAAATTATCTTCTGTGGAATATTTCAGATTGACTTTAATAGAAGGATCAAGGGTGTTTATATTAACTAGTCCAAAAGCAATTAATTTTTGTTCGAGGAAAGTGTGTTTGATAATGGCTAATGGTTGATGATTGATGGTTGATGGTTCTGAAGAGGTGAATAAGGATGGCAGTACAGAAGCGGAAAAAACGTTATCTCCAAACATTACTTGTTCGAATGTTCTCGGAACGCGTGCAACATCTTTCAGTGGTGTGCGGAAGAGATAGAGCAGGAGTACTTCAACGGAGAGAACTACCAGTGCCAATGCAGAATATCTTCTAAGGAAATTCACTTGCCAAAATTAATCTTTTGGCGCGAACGTAAAACTGTGCAATGGCAGTAAGGATAAAAATTTCTCCGAGCCAGAAAATCCACCAGTCGAAACGAACGGGAACATATAATGAAACTGCTTTCAGCATCGGTCCTTCATACGATTTCATGAAGGTGAAACAATCAATAATGAATGAAACAATAACCACGAAACTTCCGCAAATGAATAAAACCCACTCCTTTGAATTAATTCTTATTGAAGAACTTTTATTGTTGAAATAAATAAGAGAAATGGCCAGAAAAATCATACTTAAAGAAACAATGCATGGGCAAATTACCGGGCTTACCCATGGAAGCGGAATGAGAAAAAGAATATCCCATGTGAAAAGCGATTCAGGCCAGTTGAGAAGAAGTTTAAGAAATACATAATAGAAAATATCCCATATGGCGAAGCAGTAAAGAAACCATGCGAATCGTTGTGTGGAATTTTTTCCCGCAACAATTCCGATTCCGGCAAGCATAATGATGGTTGCCGCTTCTCTTCCAAGTTCTGTAATGGCGATGGCTGAACTCATATTCGCCATAGGGAAATTAAAACCGTTGGGGTAATAAATCGCGCGGAGATACACCACCACTGAGGTTTCAAGATAACCCATTGCAATGCTAAAGAGTGTGAGCCAGAGGAGAGTGCGTTTCATTCTTCGAGTTTCTTTATTTTTCTGTAGATGATATATAAAAGCAGAAATCCGAATACTCCGAATGAACAATCAATCAGTTGCCAGAAGAAAGGAATGCTCCTAATGTTTCCTGCAATAAATGCTAAAGGAAAAACCATCACGCTCGCAATCATTCCGAATTGAATTACCCATATGTTTTTCACCGGGTCGCGGTAAGGACCGATGAAAGCAATGGCAATCACAATGTGAGCGAAAGCCAGCCAATCGGTTCCGTAAGCAATGAACGGGTATTTTTCATAGGTATTAGTTATGCCATCATAAATTTTCATAAACCATTGCCGAATACTATTTTCTTCAGCGAAAGAAAAAATATAATCGCGAACTAAATCTAATTGCCACTTGATAGGAAAAGCAGTGATACCGCTCAATACAAGAAGAATGATGAAAAGAAGAATCAGCATCTTAATTTGCCTGAGTAATTTTACATTCCGCATAGTTTCGCAAAGTTAGTTATGCGATGTTGAACGAAAGAAGTAATAGAAAATTTTACTCAACAACAAGTTTGCCTGATGCTACAGGAATGTTTTCGGCAATGATTCTATAAAAATGTATTCCGCTTGAAAGATTATCGCGGGTAATCAGTAATCGGTCATCAGTAATCGGTAACCGCATCACTTCTCTTCCGAATACATCGTATAATGTAAATTCAGAACCGATCACCGATGACGGATGACCAATAACCTCAATAGTCGCTTTATCAATAAACGGATTCGGATAAACATTCACTTCAACAGAATTATTTTCTTCATCAATTCCCATGTTGCATCCGAAAGAAGTAAGCTGGCTGATTAAACTTGCACGCCTGTTAGTGATAAATGATTTAATGCCTGGAATGTTTCCCATAACATTCATGTTGATGTTGTCTTCAAAATTCTGATTAGAGAATGATTTATTCGGGTCAGCATACACATAAGGCTTGATGATAGGGTACAAACTATCAATTTTAGTATTAAGATAAGCGCTGGAAAAATAATTTGCCACATAATTGCAAATCGTATTCACATAGGTGTTATAGTAAGTTGTGTTCTGAATCATTTTATCAGTAAGCGGACGACCGGGAGGACCGGGAGGATTCGGAATGTATGCCATACTCAAGCTTTCCAGTTGAGCAACAGACATTCCCTGACTGAACTTTCCAAACGCCTCGTTTGCATCCCAGATGATAAAATCAAATTTATCAGTAACAGCATTATGATAGATGTAATAGTTATGACCTGTTCCGATATACGAATCAAGATTCACAAAAATGTTATTTGCAGCCCATGCCTCCATCCAAGCCGAAGTGTTCAGTACAGCTTCCAGTGAATCGTAAAAATTTAAAGAAGGCGTGTTATTGATTTCGTCAATCAGGTGAACAAGGTCAGTCCAGTCGTTGAGAGTTTCATTGGTTTTGAGTTCATACTTTCCATAGTAATTTGATTGAGAAGTTCCGTACCACTGAAGGGTTCCATTTCCATCACCTTTAAAGAGGTTGCCCGCGTTATTTCCATATTCAGTAGTAAGAAAGGTTTTGTTCACTTGCTCCACCAGCACATAAAATCCCCAAAGAACGTTATTTACATACACATTTGTATAGGTGGCGCGGGGCGCTTCAATGCCAACTGTCCGGCAGAAGTCATCAAAAAGTTTTTCGCGCATGAAACTGGGGTCTCCGACAACGTTGTTCAGGTTAATTGTTTTTACTCCGTCATATTTTGTTCCGCTCACAAACTCATTGAAATCAATTTTCCATGGTTTTTTAATCCCGGGTGCGTTAAAGGATGAATTGCCTTTGAACTGAATGCCAACGGAATCTATATACGTTCCGTCAATCTCCACATCGCCCAGCATTTTCTTATCCAGTGGTTTGTAAGCAATCAAGGAATCGTACCAGCCAGTCTGGCTGAAAAATATTTTTATTGTGTGAATCTGAGCAGAGTTGAAAAGAGAATCGCCAGGAGACTGTGCAGAACAAATGAATAATGAGTAATGAGTAATAAATAGGGTGTAGAGGAGAAGCTTTTTCATAATAAGATTTTACTCCATAATAAACTTGCCGGAAGAAACAACCTCGCCCCAACCCTCACCTGAAGGAGAGGGAGTAATAACACGGTAGAAATAAATTCCTTTTGATTCAAGCAGGTTGATGGATTCCTGCCTGCTGTTTATAGTTTGCTTATGAACTTTCTGCCCCAGCGAATTATAGATTTGAATTTGAACCGGAAACTGCAAGCCGTATACCGCAAACTCACCGTTGTTTGGATTTGGATAAATATCAATTTCTGAATTAACATCGTTTCCATTCTCCTCAATTCCCGTTGTACTGCATGAATCCAGTAACGTTACTTGTGTGACAGGTGTGCCATTACTCCAGTTCCCCATAGAGGTAACATTGCTGCCTGCCCCGAATACGTAGCTGCAATTGGTGCCGTAAAAAGTGCAGTTGAACAACGCGATGCAGAATTTCCAGCTCCCGAAATAATCCAGCGCATCAACAGAGTTGGAAATATTGGGGTCTGCAACAAAAAAATAATGATTAGCCGTTAAGGGAGGAGAGCCAAGCGAATCAGAATTTATTTCAAGGTAATTTTTATTGGAACAGGGAATATTGTACAAACTGTCCCATGCCTGTTCTATTTCTTGCAGTGATGCAATGTTATAGGCATCATCTTTTGCGCGCACGATAATTATTTTTGTAGTAGAAGGAAGTCCGGCATAACTATCATAATTTCCTCCACCAACAAAATCGGCAACGGCATCAAAGGCAGGCAGTCCGAGAGATTGATAGTTGTTGGCGATTTCCAGCGACATCATTCCTCCGCGCGAATATCCGGTGGCACCAATCATTACCTTTCCATTCAAATCCCTTTTGGGTTTCACATGAGCACCGTT
This sequence comes from Bacteroidota bacterium, assembly GCA_016213405.1. Classification (NCBI taxonomy): domain Bacteria; kingdom Pseudomonadati; phylum Bacteroidota; species Bacteroidota bacterium. Next base: position 75,910 of record JACRAM010000068.1, on the reverse strand, counting down.
ATCTAATTCCGTAAGCGCAAGATTAATTACACCAGCTGAAACTGTTAGTTGCTGTTGGTAAAGCAGTGTGTTGCCTCCATATTGATACAAAGGATAGATTACAATGTATCCCTTCTTTGCAAAATGATGAAGCAAATACATTTCATTCAGCGGAACCAATGTTGAATCCATATAATTCTGCAATGTGCCGTGAAACACTACGATAACCGGAACAGAGTCAGGGGATGGACTGGCGGGTTCGAAAAGCCAATACATATTGGTAATGTCAGTTCCGTATCGTGAACTGTCGTAAGTAGTATAAGGATAATTAAGACCTCCGGGACCAGTTGCCAGCTGTGCAGGAGGAGTAATCTGCGATAATATTCTGCTTGAGGCAAACGCCATTATCAGAACAGAAAAGAAAATGGAAGTTCTCATTTTATCACTTCTAATTTTATGTTTTGAATGAAGTCATCGGATTTTAATTGCAGAAAATAAATTCCGCAGGGCAGGTTCAAATTCACGCAAAATGTTTCGCGATAATTATCTTTTATAGTTTGAAAAGAAACCTCTTTTCCCAGTAAATCTACAATTTTTAATTCGGCTTTTGCTTGCCTTATAAGAGGAATGTTAACTGTAAAATACCCGCTGGAAGGGTTGGGATATACGGTAAAAGAAGAAATCAAAGGTTCTTCCATTCCTGTTGGAATGCAAAGTTGATTATTCCAAAGCGAATCAAGAAATGAGGTCATGGCAAGAAACACCGCATTGGTTGCAGTTAAATTCGTTATCATAGTGCTATGGTCGTATCCAGTAAACATATGCAGGCGCGAACAATGATTATAATAAATCAGCGAATCGTGAAACGCGGAATCCTGGTCTATCCATAAATTATCAAGGTCTCCGCATAGAATTAAAAACTTTGTGCTGAAATTATTTGCACAATGATTTGTCGGCTGGGCAACATCCCAGTATAAAGATGTATCGCCAAGCATATTTATTATCGGTGACCAGTCGGCAGGATTGGTCATGTCGAAATCAACGGTGGCAGAAGTGAGTATTACACCGTCTACATTCAACCCCGCAGTGTTTGAACATCCGGCAAGCATGCTGTTGATGGGGCGCACTCCAAGATATGCCGCTATCTGTCCTCCTGCTGAATGTCCATAAATTACGATGCGGGATGAATCTCCATTCATCAGCGAAGCATTATTTTTTGTCCATGCGAGCGCACAGGTAATGTCCTCAATATGGGAAGGATAAGTTACTGTGGGAGTCAGGCGGTAGTTGATATTTACCACAGCGTATCCTTCATTATTAAAAAGTTGCGATGCGTTCTGATAGGGCGCTCCGCTTTTATCACCCGTAAACCATCCTCCACCGTGTGCAATAATAATTATCGGAGCAGCAGGAGAAGCGGCAGACCAGTAATCAAGTTTTTGTAAAGGGTCGCTTCCGTATGGAATGTCCGTTTGTGTTTGGGCAAGCGAACTATTGTGAACGAAAATCAGCAGAGCAGAGAGAAGTAAAAGAGTTTTCATTTTATCACTTCTAATTTTTCAGTTTGAATGAAGTTGTCGGATTTTATTTGCAGAAAATAAATTCCGCTTTTAGCTTCGCTCAGGTTTACAGTTTTCAGATTACTGTTTAGAGTTTGCTCATGAACAATCTGACCTAAAGAATTATAAATCTGTAGTTGAACAGGAAACTGCAGACCGTAAACCGTAAACTCTCCATTGTTCGGATTAGGAAAAACATTAATTAAAATATTATTGGAAAGATTTTGAACTTCAGTTGCAACAGTTGTTCTCCAGATTTGTCCGCCTGCCGTATAATTGGGACCACCGAAATACATATTATTTCCAAAACTGATTGTCACAGGATTTTCCCCATCAATATCAGGGTTACCAAAACCATCTGTATTTGATTGCACAAAGAACCAGCCATCGCTTGAACGCCAAATCGGACAACCGTTGGAAGTTGCCGTATCTGTATAAGCGGTAACCCATATATAGCCAAAAGCAGTGTCAATATTGTGAAGCTCTTCAGCAGAATTACCTTTTCCAAAAGCATCTGTTGTAACTGACTGCCAGTTTATTCCATCACCCGTTCTGTACATTTGTCCGCCTAATATTTTATTCGTAGTAGCAGCAAAAAGGGTATCATTAAAAACCTGCAGGCAGGCAATCACAATGTTGGAAGGGACACCAAATCCATATCCGGTTCCTCCTAATAAGTTTTGTGTAAAATTTATTCCATCCGATGATTCCCAAATCTGACCACTGCCATTGCCGCTAAAATAAATTTTGTTGTTCCATACGCACCAATAACTGATAAGATCCACAATATCTGAAGCGGTGGTAGCCACTGTATCAAAATCTATCAGCTTCACCCAGTCAGCAGAATCGGTACTGTTATAGGGAATTCTGAAAACCTCAGCATTGGTGCTTCCGCCATGAGAGCCACCGCCCGCATAAAGGTACGGGATGGTATCAGAAGTGCCTTGAAACACCACCATATTAGGAGAAGGAGTAATTAGTCCCGGGTTTCCAAATCCTTTTTTACTTATGGCTGTCCAGTTTGAGCCATCAGTTGACCGGTATATTCTTGTGCCGGTGTTCGGACTCCCTGTTCCTAACCACATGATTCCACCTCCCAGATTTGTTTTGCCGAAGGAAGGAATATTTTTTACAGCTGAAGGCAAAGCCGGAATAAAGTTTGTTACTTGTGTCCAACTGCCGGTGTTTCCTGTAGTTGAACGCCAGAGTTGTGCTGTTCCAACGGCTTTCTGGGCAGTAGCAGCATACAACTGTCCTTTAAAAACATCAAACTCTACAATGCCGTAATTATTTGGATTGCTGAATCCATCCGTAACAACAGGTGACCAAACGTCTGCTTGCGCGAAGGTCAGATGAGAAATAAAAATCAGTCCGATAAAAAGTGTAAATATTTTCATGAGTATAGTTTTTCTTTTGACTCATATTTGCTCCAATGGTTTAATTTATTTTATCACTTCTAATTTTATTGTTTGAATGAAGTCATCGGATTTGATCCGCATAAAATAAATCCCGCTTTGCGCTTTGTTCAGGTATATTGATTCTTGTTTGCTGTTTACTGTTTGCTCATGAACAATCTGCCCCAGCGAATTATAAATCTGTAGTTGAACCGGAAACTGCAGACCGTAAACCGTAAACTCTCCGTTATTGGGATTTGGATTTACCGTAAACTGTAAACCGGAATCAGCAGACTCATTTATCCCCATAAAACAACCGTTGCTTGCAAGTTCGGTAATCACGCTGGTTCTTCTGTTTTTTATAAACTTCTTCAGACCGGGAATGTTAAATGTTCCGGTAATATCAGTTGATATGTTGGTTTCAAATTGTGAGTTGGAATAAAACTTTTGCGGGTCGGCATAAACGTAGGGTTTAATTACAGTGTACAAACTGTCGATTTTCGGATTAAGAAATGTAGTATCAAAATCATGCGCCACAAAATTGCATACTTCCCATGTATATAGTCCTTTGTAAGTGTTGTCGGCAAGCATTTTAGTTTCGAGCGGGCGGTTTCCCGAAGGGCTAGGAATATAAAAGATGCTTAAGTTTTCCAGTTGAGTGATGCTCATGCCCTGATTGAAGTTGCCGAATGCTTCGTTCACATCCCAGGTAATCCAGTTGAATTTGTTAAAGGTAGAATCATGAAACACATAATAGTTATGCCCCGAACCCTGATAAGAATCCAGATTAGCAAAAAGAATATTCATTGCCCATGCCTTTATGGCAAGAGGCGTGTTCATCACCACTTCCATCGAATCATAAAAACTCAGAGGCAGTGTGTTGTTGAGTTTATCTATGAGATGCACAAGGTCTGTCCAGTCATTCAGCGTTTTATTTGTTTTCAGTTCGTATTTTGTATAGTAAGAAGAAGGCAAAGAGTTAACCCATTGCAAAGTTCCGTTGGGGTCGCCTTTGAAAAGATTTCCGTCATTATCGGCAAACCAGTGCTTGAGAAAAGTTTTGTCGGCTTGTTCCACCAGAGTATAAAATCCCCAGAGCGTATCGTTCACCAGCACATTGGCATAGGTGCAGCGCGGGGCAGGAATGCCGTTGCGCACGCAAAAATCAAGCGCCACTTTCTCCCGCATGAAGGTAGGGTCTTTAAAACCGTTGTTCAGGTTAAGGGTTTTTTCTCCGTTACATTCCTGCAAGGTGTCATATTCATTAAAGTCAATCTTCCATGATTTCTTTTTGCTGGGGTTGTTGAAAGAAGAGTTGCCTTTGAACTGAACGCCCACTGAATCATACATCACTCCGTCAATCATTACATTTCCCATCATTTTTTTATCCAGTGGCTTGTAGGCATAGAGCGAATCGTACCATTTTGCCTGTGAGAAATAAAACTTAACGGTATGGATCTGCGATGTATTGAAAATGGAATCGCCTGAGGACTGGGAGAAGGCAATGTAAGAGGTAAGAGGGCAGAGGGCAGATGTCAGGAAAAGAGTAAGAAGTTTTTTCATAAGAAGGATTTATTGAAAGATTCCTATTAGATAAGTAATTGAAATCAAGGTTTAAACATACTAAAACTTTTTGTTGAAAAAATAGTTACCTGTTTTTTGAGATAATTCGATTTGATGGCACAATTTTGGATTATTACCGCAACAAACCACTTCAATGAAAAAAATTACTTACCTATTTATGTTTTTGGCTGGCATGGCGCTGGCACAGGAAAAAGCCGTCATTCAACTAAACCCAAAACCTGCACCGCAACAAACACAGCCTACTGCCACGGTTTCCCCCACTGCTCCTGAAATTACCTTCACTGAAACCACTCATGATTTCGGCAATGTGAAAAAGGGTGCGCCTGTAGTTTATAAGTTCAACTATAAAAACACGGGCAAAGAAGCGCTCATCATCTTTGATTGCAAGGCAGGATGCCATTGCACCACGCCCAAATGTTCGAAAGAGCCGCTTAAGCCGGGTAAAACAGGTTTCATAGAAGTTCATTATGACAGCATGCGCGTAGGCAGCTTTGCAAAGGAAGTCATAGTTACTTCCAATGCGAAAAATGCGTATGTAAATCTTGTGATAAAAGGAGTGGTAGTGGGAGAAGCCGAAGGAACAGATGAAAAATCTCCCGTGAAGAATGAAGAGAAGATGAAGGAAACTGAAAACAAACATCAATGACAATTAAAAATATATTTTAACTTTGCCAACCTAAAAAAACAGCACTATGAAAAAAGTAATTCTTTCAGTCGGTTTTCTCTTCTGTATAAGCATGATTTCTTTTGGGCAGGAAGCGCCAAAAACTAATCTTGCTCCTAAACAGGAAGTGTCAAAAGCTCCTGCAGAAACTCCTCCGGTTGTGAAACCTGCAAATCCCAATGCGCCTGAAATCACTTTTGAGGAAACATCTCATGACTTTGCTACTCTTCAGAAAGGGGATGAGTGTTCGTATGAGTTTAAATTCAAGAACACTGGCAAAGAGCCCTTGATTCTTGCAAACTGTCAGGCATCGTGCGGATGTACAACGCCTACTTGCCCAAAAGAACCCATTGCACCCGGTGCAAGTTCAATGGTTAAAGTAAAATATGACAGCAATCGTGTTGGTGTTTTCACTAAAACAGTTACGGTAACTTCTAATGCAAAAAATTCTCCTGTTACTCTTTCTATCAAAGGAAAAATTGAAGGACCTGCACAGGAAGAAGCTTTCCCCGGAAAGAGCAACGGAGGAATGGGGCAGTAATAAATTACAAATTACAAACAAGCAAACAAAATCTCACTATGAAAAAGACAATCCTTGCATTTGCGGTAATAGGTTTTACTGCATTTGTTTCCAACGCGCAAACACCTGCACCACAACCTGTGGTAACCACAACTGTCGCACCTGTTCAGGATAATCCTAACGCACCCGAAGCGGTTTATGAAAAAGAAGTGCTTGACTACGGCACTATTGAATATGATGCTGATGGCACCCGTGAATTCGTATTCAAGAACACAGGTAAAGAGCCGTTGATTATTTACAGCGCTACCGGTTCATGCGGATGCACAGTTCCCACTGCTCCTAAAGATCCTATCTTGCCTGGAAAAACCGGAGTTATTAAAGTTCATTACGATACAAAGCGTGTAGGAAATTTCGAGAAAACAGTTACTGTTTCTTCCAATGGAAAAACGCCTTCTAAAACCTTGAAGATTCATGGAATAGTAAAGCCGGCTCCGACTCCTGTTGGAACCACCACCACTGTTGCTCCTACTCCAACTCCAAAATAGTAAGCTAAAGGTATTTGTGAAGAAATTATTTCTAACTATCCCGTGCATGCTCTTAATGTGCGGGATATTTTTTTTCTCTTTTCTTTCCGCTCAGGAAAAAAGGCAGGGTGCTTTCCTGAATGTGAAAGACCCGAAATATAATTTTGGATTTGTAAAACAGGGAACGGTTGTCAAGATTGAATACTTTTTTGAGAATTCCGGAACAGATACGCTTCATTTTTCCAATGTTGAAGTCACCTGCGGATGCACAGTAGCTGATTTTCCGCATTACCCCATCAAACCGGGAGATTCAGGAGTCATACTGATTACTTTCAATACAAAAGAAAAATTCGACAGGCAGGACAGAACCGTACAGGTAATTTCCAACGCATCTAATTCGCCAACAAAACTTCGTTTCAAAGGAGTGATTCTTGAAAATAAATCTGATAAAGAAAAGAAAAAGTGATAAATTTGCTCCTGTATTAATTTGTCATTCGTCATTTGTAAATCGTAATTTACAATATGCCTAAAGTTTCTCACAAAGCCCATCATATGCCTCCTTCGCCCATTCGGAAATTAGTTCCGTATGCAGAGCAGGCAAAAAAAGCCGGAAGAAAAGTGTATCACCTCAACATCGGTCAGCCGGATATTGAAACCCCTGAAACCATGTTGAACGCGATTCATAATTTTTCTCCTAAAGTGGTGGAGTATTCTCATAGTGCCGGAATAGAAAGCTACCGCAGAAAACTTGCTGAGTATTACAAAAAGCACAATATCAATATTGATTATACAGATATAATTGTCACAACCGGAGGTTCTGAGGCGATTGAAATTGCGATGATGACTTGCCTGAACGAAGGCGATGAAATAATTATTCCCGAACCTTTTTACGCGAACTATAATGGATTTTCTACGCAAGCGGGAGTGGTGGTGAAACCCGTTCGTTCTTATATTGAAAGCGGATTTGCCCTTCCGTCTATCACTAAGTTTGAAAAAGTGATTACGAGAAAGACAAAAGCAATTATGATTTGCAATCCGAACAACCCCACCGGATATTTGTATTCTCGGGCAGAACTGGAAGCCCTCGGTGAATTGGTGAAGAAGCACGATTTGTTTCTGTTTGCCGATGAAGTGTACCGTGAGTTTTGCTATGGAACTGAAAAACATTTTTCTGTGATGGAGTTAAAAGGAATCAGCAGCAATGTGATTCTTCTTGATTCGGTTTCGAAAAGGTATTCTGCTTGCGGGGCGAGAATTGGAGCGCTCATTTCGAAGAACAAAGAGGTGATGGCAGGAGCGTTGAAGTTTGCGCAGGCAAGATTAAGCCCGCCAACATTCGGGCAAGTTGCTGCGGAAGCTGCTATTGATACGCCTCAATCTTATTTCGACAATGTGAAAAAAGAATATGTGGCGCGCAGAGATTTTGTTGTTGACACGCTGAATAAAATGGATGGTGTTTTCTGCCCGAAACCGGAAGGAGCTTTTTACTGCATTGCGCGTTTGCCTGTGAATGATTCGGATGCTTTTTGTCAATGGTTGTTGGAAAAATTTGAATACAAAAACCCCGATGATAAAAACGGGGCAGGTCAGACAGTCATGCTTGCCCCCGCAACCGGATTTTATTTTACTCCCGAAGCCGGAAAAGATGAAGTGCGGATTGCCTACGTTCTCAAGATTGAAGATTTGAAGAACGCCATGATTTGTCTGGATGAAGCACTCAAAGTTTATCCTGGAAGAAAAATTGCCGAATCGGTAAACTTGCCTGCCGAGGCAGGAGAAAAAGCACTTTAATGAACCCCGTAGGACTTTGGTTCTTGTCCAACGGGGTGAAGCTCATGATATACGGGCTTCTCATTTTTATTTTTCTCTTTCTCTCTTGTGGAAATGTTTCCGTTCGGAATTCTGTTCAGGAAATTTCCTCTTCGGAAATTCAAACGAATAAATCTTTAATAAATCCTTCTGGTAAAACTCTCGAAGCGAGATTCCTACTGCCTGAAGGATTTCAAAGAACAAAGAAAGATTCAAATTCATTCGGTAAGTATCTGAGAAAACTTCCGCTCAAGCCCGATGGAAGCAAAGTGAAACTATTTAATGGCGAAGAAAAGAATGCAGAAGGCGTTTACGATGCGGTGGTTGATTTGCCTATAGGAAACAAAGATTTGCACCAATGCGCTGACGCGGTGATGAGATTAAGAACGGAATATTTATACGCTCAAAAGCAATACGATAAAATCCATTTCAACTTCACCAATGGTTTCCGCTGTGATTATTCAGAATGGATGAAAGGAAAAAGAATTGCTATAAACGGAAACAAAGTTTCATGGAAACAATCTGCACAGCCCTCAAATACGTATAAAGATTTCTGGAGTTATATGGAAATGGTTTTTTCCTATGCAGGCTCATTGTCTTTATCGCAGGAATTAAATTCAGTTCTGGTTGAAGATTTACAGATTGGAGACGTCTTTATTCATGGCGGAAGCCCCGGTCATGCAATAATTGTGGTAGATGTGGCAATGAATCCAAAAACAAATCAGAAAATATTCATGCTTGCTCAAAGCTACATGCCCGCGCAGGAAACACAAATCCTGAAAAATCCGAATGATGAAAAATTAAGCCCTTGGTATTCTGCTGACTTTGGAGAAACGCTTAACACGCCTGAATGGACATTTACTAAAAATGATTTGAAAAGATTTCAGGAATAATTATCTGCTTACGTTTATTGCTTCCCTCACACTTCCATATTTCAAAAGCAATTCTTTTGCGGCAGAGTAGGGGAGTTTAAGTTCGCGCATAATCATTTTTGTTCCTCGGTCAACCAGTTTGTTGTTGGAGAGTTGCATATCCACCATTTTATTTCCGCGCACGCGCCCGAGTTTTATCATAACAGTAGAAGAAATCATATTGAGGACAAGTTTCTGTGCTGTGCCTGATTTCATGCGTGTGCTTCCGGTTACAAATTCTGGTCCAACCACAACAACTATCGGATGCTTTGCGGTTTTCGCTACAGGACTTCCAGGATTACAAGTAATACATCCTGTAGTAATTCCGTTCTTGTTGCATTTTTCCAGCGCGCCAACCACATACGGAGTTGTGCCCGATGCTGCAATTCCTATCACCACATCTTTTTTAGAAATCTTATTTGCTTTCAGGTCTTTCCATCCTTGTTCGGAAGAATCTTCGGCAAACTCAACAGCTTTGCGTATGGCTTTATCTCCTCCTGCAATCAATCCAATTACCATTCCCTGCGGAACTCCATACGTTGGCGGACATTCAGAAGCATCCACAATTCCTAGACGTCCGCTTGTGCCGGCTCCTATGTAAAATAATCTCCCGCCTTTTAGCATTTTACTGACAATCACGTTCACTAACTTTTCAATCTTCGGAATTTCTTTTGCAACAGCATACGCAACTTTTTTATCTTCTTTATTAATATTCAGCAGAAGATTTTTCACACTCATCTTTTCAAGATGGTCATAACGGGAATCTGATTCAGTGATTTTAGTAATCATATGGCAAATATCGTGAATCCCTGAAAACAAAAAGACCCCGCATTTGCGAAGTCTTAAATATGAAATTGTTTGATAATACTTATTCCTTCTTCCAGCCGGAAAAAATAAATCAGTTCAATAAGAATTTAGATTTAATAATTTCTTTGCCCCTTTCAATGGCGCCTTCATTTTCCGGAATAAGATGATGATGACGCGCAGGCAAAGATTTTTCAAGTCCTTTGCGCATATATTCAGGTTCAATCAGAGGTTTTAATTTTAAGAATGCTCCGAGAACAAGCATATTAAAAACTTTTGCAGAACCCATTTTTGAAGATTCTTCCGCGGCTTCCACCGTATAAATATTAATATCCGTTCTTACAGGGTGACGCGTAATTCCATTCGGATCATAAATTAATACTCCGCCTTTTTTTACCGAGTTTTCAAATTTATCCATGGATTGCTGATTCAGAATAATGGCAGTGTCAAACCGGTTCAGAATCGGAGAACTGATACGCTCATCGCTGATTATTACAGTAACGTTTGCAGTGCCACCGCGCATTTCCGGACCGTAAGAAGGAAACCAACTCACTTCTTTATTTTGCATCATGCCCGAGTAGGCAAGAATTTTCCCCATTGACAAAACTCCCTGTCCGCCAAATCCTGCTATGATAATTTCTTCTGTCATATCTTTATTTTTTTTTACCACTAATTTCACGAATTAACACAAAGATTATTAGTGCTAATTAGTGCAATTCGTGGCTTTTTTATTTCGGTACTTTTATATCGCCAAGTGGATAGAATGGAAACATGTTCGCTTCCATCCAGTCATTCGCTTCCTGCGGATTCATTTTCCAACCTGAGTTGCAATTAGAAACTATTTCAACAAACGTTAAACCTTTATTTAATTTTTGATATTGAATGGCTCGTTCAATTGCTTTTTTTGCCTTGCGGACATTTGCAGGTGTGTGAACAGATTGACGCGAAACAAAATAAGTCCCGGGAAGCTGCGCGATAAGTTCAGTAATTTTTAATGGATGTCCCATTGTTTCAACATCACGACCAAAAGGTGAAGTGGCAGTTTTCATATTGGGGAGAGTAGTGGGAGCCATCTGCCCTCCGGTCATTCCATAAATTCCGTTGTTCACAAAAAATATGGTTATGTTTTCTCCACGGTTGCACGCATGAATTGTTTCTCCTGTTCCAATGGCAGCCAAATCTCCATCGCCTTGGTAAGTAAAAACAAATTTGTTCGGCATTAATCTTTTTATTCCGGTTGCAACAGCGGGCGCTCTTCCGTGTGCGGCTTGTTGCATATCAATATCCAGAAAATCATAGGCAAGAACCGAACAACCAACAGGAGCAACTCCAATCGTATCGGCTTGCAATTTCATTTCCTCCACAACTTCCATAATCAAACGGTGAGCGGTGCCATGTCCGCAACCGGGACAATAAGATAATGGTGCGTCAGTCAGCAGTGCTGTTCTGCAGTAAACCATATTTTCCGGCTGGCAAATCTCCTGGTCAGACAGTGTGTCTTGCATAATTTTTTTCTTTTATAAAATTTTCTTCAAGTACATTTAGTACTTCATCGGGTGCCGGCATAATTCCACCGAGGCGACCATAATGTTCAACAGGAACTGCTCCTGCAACAGAAAGCCGCACATCTTCTACCATTTGTCCCGCGCTCATTTCAACCGATAACATTCCTTTTACCTGTTTGGACAATTTTGCTAATTCGATTGTTGGGAATGGGAAAAGAGTAATCGGTCGCAACAAACCAACTTTAATTCCTTTTTCTCTTCCCAGTAAAACTGCTTTCTGGCAAATACGCGCGCTTGAACCGTAGGCAACAAATAAATATTCAGCATCCTCACACATTATTTTTTCGAAACGGACTTCAGTTTGTTCTATCTTCTTAAACTTTGCCTGAAACTTGCGGTTCATTATTTCCTGTTTCACAGGATTCAAATCCAATGAAGTAATAATATTCCGTTCTCTGTCCGGAGTTTTTCCGGTGGTTGTCCACGGATATTTTTTAATGATTTCTTCATCTGTCATGCGCGGAATCTGTTCTTCCAATTCTACTTTTTCCATCATTTGTCCTATAGCGCCATCCGACAACACCATCACCTGAATGCGATGTTTAAACGCAAGTTCAAATCCCAGTTTTGCAAAATCAAACATCTCCTGAACAGAAGCGGGCGCCAGCACAATCATTTTATAATCTCCATGACCTCCACCTTTCACCGCCTGAAAATAATCTGACTGCGAAGGTTGAATGGTTCCCAATCCAGGTCCTCCGCGAACCACATTCATGAGTAAGCACGGAAGTTCTGTTCCTGCCATGAAAGAAATTCCTTCCTGCATTAAGCTTATTCCGGGACTTGAAGAAGTAGTCGTAACTCTTTTTCCGCAGGCAGCGCCACCATACACCATGTGGATGGAAGCAATCTCACTTTCGGCTTGCAACACAATCATGCCCGTTCTTTCTTTTGTTTTTTGTGCCGATAAATATTCCAGCACTTCCGATTGTGGAGTAATCGGATAACCAAAATAACCATCACACCCTGCTCGTATTAAACCTTCGGCAAACGCTTCGTTGCCTTTCATCAATCTGATATCTTTCATACTACTTTATTAAGATTACACAGATTTAGAAAAAAGACAAGATTACACCGATTGTTATTTTTTTGTTTCATCGGTGTAATCGTTATTAAAATCGGTGTAATCATTTTTGCATAAGTTCTTTTGGTGAATCATTTATCTTTACTCTGAAAACCGTAATGGCTCCATCGGGGCAAACCAACGCGCAATTAATACAGCCCGTGCAATCATCATTGTTACTCGTTGCAAAGTGATATCCTTTCCCGTTTAAAACTTTTGACATCGCAATCACATCTTCCTTGCAGGCAGGAAGACATAACTCACATCCCTTGCATCGTTCGGTGTCCACCACAATTTTGCCTTTTACTTTTGCCATATAATTTTTTCTTGGTGTAAAAAGACATATAAAATAATATATAATTTATGACGAGAATCATAAAATCAAATCTTCACCCGAACACCATTACTATTAAATTTTTTTGGGCGTTCCCTCCGAAGCGGAGGTCGGGCTATCCGCTTCAATCTCTGACCAAAGCGTCAGAGGATTTTAGCTACTATCCCTAACGCAAACAGTCAAGGGGGAAGATGGGTCGATGGGCTTCTAAATCTTCGGAAACTTCTCGGGATTACTTTCGTGCATCAGATCATAGATGGTTTCAAAAACATCTTCCGCATTCGGCTTTGAAAAATAATCCCCATCCGAGCCGTAAGCAGGGCGATGTTCTTTTGCCGAAATAGTTTTTGGTTCTGAATCCAGAAAATTATATCCGCCTTGCTCTTCCAGAACTTTCTGCATCATGTAGGCAGTGGAACCACCGGGCACATCTTCATCCATGAAAACAATCCGGTTTGTTTTTTTCAACGAAGCAACAAGCGAGTGGCGAATGTCAAAAGGAATCAGCGTTCGCACATCAATCAGTTCAACAGAAATACCTTTTTTATCAAGATGAGAAATTGCTTCCATTGCGATACGGCAATTGGGTCCGTACGTAACGAGCGTTACATCGGTTCCTTCTTTCATAATTTCCGGAACTCCGAGAGGAATTTTAAACTCTCCAAAGTTTGTCGGAACTTTTTCTTTCAACCTGTAAGAATTCAATGGCTCAATAATAAACCCCGGTTCATCCGAAGCCAGAAGCGTATTAAAAAATCCTGCTGCCGTGGTCATGTTCCTCGGAACACAGATATAAATTCCGCGCAGCGCATTTATGACCATTCCCATCGGTGAACCGCTGTGCCATATTCCTTCCAGCCGATGCCCTCGCGTGCGGATGATGACCGGAGCTTTTTGTCCGCCTTTGGTTCTGTATTGTAAAGTGGCAAGGTCATCGCTTAAAATTTGCAGCGCGTAAATAAAATAATCAAGGTATTGAATATCCGCTATGGGACGAAGCCCCCGCAACGCCATTCCGATTGCTTGCCCGACAATAGTACACTCGCGGATTCCCGTGTCAAATACTCTGTGCTCGCCAAATTTTTTCTGAAGCCCTTCAAGTCCCTGGTTGACACCTCCTATTTTTCCTGAGTCCTCGCCAAAAATATGCACCGCAGGATATTTTACAAGTATCGCGTCAAAGTTATCGCGAAGTATTTCCTTACCGTCAATGAGTTTTGTATCAGAAGAATATTCAACAGCAACAGGCAAAACTTTCAACGCAGAAAATTTTGATTCGCTGTAAAGAGAAGAAGAATATCTTTCAAGGTTCAGCGGTATCTGCTCTTTCATCCATGCGGAAATTTTCTTTCTCTCATCGCTATTCTCTCCTGCTGTAAGCCACAGCGCTTTTCTTGCGGTGGAGATTACTTCTCTCCGTGTAGGGTCAATAGTTGATTTGAGTTCTTTCTTTAGTTCATCCACACCATGTAATTCATCCAAGAATGAAAGAACAACATTCATTTCATCCCTGATAGGAATATTAAATGCTTTCCATGCGTTGCTCTTTGCTTCGCGCGCGCGGAGTTTTGCATCAGATTCAATTTTGTCGAGTTCTTCAGCCGAAGCAATGGCAGAGTTCAGAATCCACTCGCGCATTTTTTTTATCGGATCAAAATCAATTTCCCATTGCAGACGTTCTTTGGATTTATAACGTTCGTGGGAGCCGGAAGAGGAATGTCCCTGCGGCTGAGTCATTTCATCTACGTGAACGAGAACAGAAACATGTTCTTCGCGTGCTACCTTAACGGCTTTCTCATACGTTTCGCAGAGGTGAGGAAAATCCCATCCTCTCGTTTTCATAATTTCGTATCCTAAATTTTTTTCATCGCGCTGAAATCCTTTCAATACTTCTGAAATATCTTCTTTGGTGGTCTGATATTTTTTCGGAACAGAAATTCCGTGTCCGTCATCCCACACCGAAACAATCATTGGTACTTGTAAAACCCCACCGGCATTAATTGTTTCCCAGAACATTCCTTCGGATGTGCTTGCATCGCCAATGGTTCCAAAGGCAACTTCATTTCCGTTATCAGAAAACAGTTTGAACTCTTCGCCCTGAAGATTGGGATTGTTGCGATAAAATTTAGAAGCAAGCGCCAGTCCCAGCAACCTCGGCATCTGACTTCCCGTAGGAGAAACATCAGAAGAAGAATTTTTAATCTTCATCAAATCTTTCCATGTGCCGTCAGGATTCAGCGAACGTGTAGCGTAATGCCCCCCCATCTGTCTTCCCGCGCTCATAGGATCAGCTTCTACATCGGCATGCGCATACAAACCCGCAAACCATTGTTCAAGCGTAATGTTGTTGGTCGCGAGCATGAAGGTCTGGTCGCGGTAATAGCCCGAACGGAAATCTCCTTCGCGAAAAACTTTCGCCATGGCGATCTGCGCCACCTCTTTTCCATCGCCAAAAATTCCAAACTTGGCTTTGCCTGTGAGCACTTCTTTTCTGCCAAGTAAACTCGTTTCACGGCTTTCGCAGCAAATGCGGTAATCGTTCAGGATTGTTTTTTTAAAATCCTCGAAAGATATTTTCTTTTCTGTATTGGTCGTAGATTCGTTTTTTGACATATGTTACAAATATAAAAGTGTTTGTGGTACAGATAACGAATCGTTGCAGATTTCCAGAATTACGAATAGATACAAATTTGAAATCATTCGTAGTTTCGTAAATCAGTATTCATCTGTTATCTGTACCAAGTAGGTTATTATCTTCGCGCACTTATGGGAAAATGGATATTGAAAGCAATTGTGCAAAAGGGGATTTCATTTCTTCCTTATAGCCATAACATTAATTTCCTTTTTCAGAAATACGTTACGCGCGGTGTTTATTTGTCGGATGAATATTTTGAAGACAGATTGAATCACTGCCGTGAACATTATAAAAACTTCAGAAAATATAACTCCACAAAAGATTTTTCTCATCTTGAAATCGGCACAGGATGGTATCCTGTGGTTCCCGCAGGAATGTTTTTGTACGGTGCATCGAGCATTACAACCGTGGATTTAACACGCCTCAGTAATCCTGCATTCACCCTTGCCACACTTCGAAAATTTTCTGAATATCAGAACAACGGTAAGCTTGAAAAATTTCTCCCTGATATTTCGCATGATCGGTTGAAGATTGTTTTGTCAGAAGCAGCAAATCCTTCCAAAGATTTTTTTGATTTGCTGGAAAAACATAACATTGTTTATATGGTGATGGACGCGCGGAAACTTCACCTTGCTGACGCAAGCATTGATTTGGTTACTTCCAATAACACGTTTGAACATATTTATCCCGGCATACTTGAAGGTATTCTTGAAAAAATGAAACTCCTTTGCAAAAAAGGCGGAGTAATGAGCCATGCCATTGACCTCAGCGACCACTTCGCTCATATGGATGATACCATCACTCTTTACAACTTTCTTAAATTTTCTGACAGCGCCTGGAAGTGGATTGACAACAGCGTTCAGCCGATGAATCGGATGAGGATTTATGAATACAGAAATTTATACAAGAAACATTCCATTCCTATCACAGAAGAAATCAACCGCGAATTTAATCTGGCGGATTACAACAAAGTAAAAGTGGATGAAAAATTTCTCACGTATTCAGCGAAGGAAAATGCGGTGAGTCACAGTTCGTTGGTGAGTGTGATGTAAAGTCCTTCCTAAAAGAAGGCTTGAACTACGCTGCCGCAGAGCAGATAGTAAAAAAAATAAAAAATATTTATAACAGACCATTAATAATCACGGACAATTAACAAGTTGTTTTCCTGCTAACAGTGTATGCGGCTAGGAAGAATGATGCCTTTTACCCATTCTATTTTCTTGTCAAAGCAATTTTTTGTACTGGTTGATATACCAATGGTATTTGTTCGACAGCTACATCGCTTTTATCGAGACCGAATGCTTTTTCATCACTTTGGCCAAATTGCTTTAACAGAAAATATCCATTGAGGAGCAGCCCGTCTTTGAGTGTAAATTCATTTTCTACTGATAGAAACTTTTCTATTACTACAAACTTCAAATCGGGTTCAGGATTATATTTCGTGGAGCCGTCAGGACGGATGTGAAGGTTCAGTTCTTTATTGGCAACCAATTCGCGGATTATCTTTTTAAAATATAATTCGGTGCGTGGTTGAATGCGAAAGCCAACATTGATATTTATTTTTATGATTTTATCATCCACTAATTCGGAAACTTCGTATTCAAGCGTGTGCGGAGCATCGGTGCGGTGAATGTGAACGAACCAATAGACATCCGCCCGTTTGGGTTTTTTGGAAAAAATAGATTTAATGATTTTTTCTTCTATCTGTTCCCTGTAATTTGCTTTTGTAAGATAAATGAGGTGGGTTGCGAATTTTGGAATGTTATCGTCTTCGCTTAATTCTTTTATCAATGAAGTATATTTTCCCAGTTCAACAAATTTTACAAAGCTGTTATTGATCTTTCTCGCGTAGAACCAAACATACATCACGGAAAAGTTCATCACTCCGAAGAAAAGGAATACCCATCCCTCTTTTATTTTCGCAAGATTCGCAATGAAAAATGAGATTTCAATGCTTCCGAAAACGAGAAGAATTGCTATTACAAAAATGATTTTCCATTTCCTGTTATAAATCAAGAAATGACTCAAAAGGAAAGTGGTCATCATCATAGCAATAGTGATGAAAAAACCATACACTGCTTCCATGTGTGTGGAAGATTGAAAATATACCACAACGAAAATACATCCTCCCCAAAGCAGCATGTTAACGCTGGGAATATAGATCTGTCCTTTTAATTCCGTGGGTTGGCGCACGGATACTCTCGGCCAGAAATTTAAACTCATGGCTTCGCTGATTAATGTAAATGAACCTGTGATCAATGCCTGCGAGGCAATAATGGTGGCGGATGTTGCAATAATAATTCCCGGAATAAGAAACCAATGTGGCATCATTTCATAAAAAGGATTTCTTCCGTTAAGTGTCGTCTCAGATTGATGCATAAGCCATGATGCCTGCCCGATATAATTTGCCATCAGGCAGATTTTTACAAATACCCAACTGATACGAATATTTTTTCTTCCGCAATGTCCCAGATCGGAATACAATGCCTCGGCTCCTGTTGTGGCAAGGAATACAGCCCCAAGCACCCAAAATCCCTTTGGATATTTTACTAATAGTTCATATCCATAATATGGATTTAGGGCTTTTAACACGGATGGAAAATGAATAATCTGGCTTGCGCCCATAATAAACAGCATGCTAAACCAAACAACCATTATGGGTCCAAAAATGCTTCCCACTTTATGTGTGCCGAAACGCTGAAAGAAAAATAAAAGTGAAAGAATGACAATGACAATCGGCACAGTGGGAATGCCGGGAATAATTATATCTAATCCTTCTATGGCAGATGAAACAGAAATTGGAGGAGTAATAACTCCATCTGCAAGTAAAGTTGTTGCGCCCAGTATGGTTGGAATCACTAAATATTTGCCGTAGCGGTGAACAAGGGCATACAAAGAAAAAATTCCGCCTTCTCCGTGGTTGTCGGCTTTTAGCGTAAGCCAAATATATTTGATGGTAGTTTGAAATACAAGTGTCCAGAAAATAAGTGAGACTCCACCAAAAACCAATATTTCATCAATTGGTTTTTCGCCAACGATTGCTTTCAGAACATAGAGTGGACTTGTTCCAATGTCGCCATAAATGATTCCGAGCGCGACTAAAAGTGTTCCGAGTGTTACTTTTTTGGAATGTATGGTTGCCTCAGACATAGAGCAGGTTTTTCTCTATACAAAGCAACCGCAGATTTCATAAATATCATATTAAACTATGAGCGAGAAGCATAAAGATTTTATAAAGATTAATCTTTTGCCGTAAAACGATAGCCAACTCCGCTTTCAGTAATAATATGTGCGGGACGGTTTGGGTCATTTTCTATTTTCTTTCTTAATTGAGCAATGAATACACGCAAGTATTGTGATTGGTTGATATAACCTGGTCCCCAAACCTCTTTAAGCAAATAATGATGAGTTAAAACCTTTCCTTCATTCTTGGCAAATAAAGCAAGCAATTTATATTCGGTTGCGGTAAGTTTTATGATTTCGTTGTTTTTCTTCACCACCCGAACAGATAAATCCATTTGAAAATTATTGCAGTCAATCACTTGTTTTGTTTCTTCTGACGATTGGCTTCGCAGGGAAGAACGAATGCGCGCCAGTAATTCGCGCGTTCGGAACGGCTTTATTAAATAATCATTTGCTCCGTTATCTAATGCTTTTACAATATCGTCTTCATTGTTCTGCACCGAAACAATAATTATAGGCTTCGTATACCATTCCCTGAGTTTTTTTAAAACGGAATGTCCTGATTCATCGGGCAAACCAATGTCGAGCAAAATTAAATCAGGAGGATGGCTTGCTGATAGAGCCAATCCCTCTTTTGCATTTACGGCCTGGTTCACTTTATAGTCATTCGATTGCAAGGTTATTTCAAGCAGTTTGCGAATCTGCGCTTCGTCATCAATAATTAATATCTCTGCGCTATTCATGTTGCCTCACCCCAACCCCTCTCTTCATGGAGAGGGACTAAGGATTTATTCGTGTTTTAGATTTTTCAGATAAGATGTTTCAGCAGGAATATCAATGGTAAATCGTGCTCCACCCGTTGAGATATTTTCCAATTTTATTTTACCGCTCAGCGCTTCTACAAATCCTTTAACGATGGAGAGTCCAAGCCCCGTTCCTCCCGCTTTAGAGTTTTTCAGACGGTAAAACTTATCAAACACTTTTGCTATTTCATCAGCAGGAAATCCATTGCCGTTATCCTCTACTATAATTTGCAATATATCCACATGGCAGACAGCTGTTATTCCAATAGCGCTTTGCTCCGGAGTGTACAGAACCGCATTGGATAATAAATTATAAATAACCTGTTCGATCATTCCTTTGTCCAGTTTAAACATGGGAATTTCCGGATTGATATTGATATTTATTTTCTGTGTGATTTTATTTTCTTCCACTCGTTTAGCCACATTGTAAATTAATTCTGTAATGTCCATCCAATCTTTTTTCGGCTGAATGAATCCCGATTCCAGCCTTGACATGTTCAGGAGATTTTCTACCTGCTGATTGAGGCGGGAAGTGGCAGACGAAATTTCTGAAAGCAATTCATCTTTATTCTGCTCGGAAAGCTTACCAGCATTGCTTTCTAAATTATCAGTTGCTCCCATGATCGTTGCAATGGGAGTTTTTAGTTCATGAGAAAGCGAATTAAGAAGTGTGTTATAAAGCTTTAGTGTGCGTTCTTTTTCTTCTTCCTTCATCGTTTCTTTTTCTATCTGCCTTATTTTATAAGTCAGCACCGCGTTTACTGTGGCAATGAGAAAATACATTAAGAACATTAAAACATCCTCTGTATCTCCGATATGAAAAGTGAATTTTGGAGGAATAAAAAAGAAATTCCAGATCAATGCGCTTAACAATGCTCCCAGAAGAACAGGAAATATGTCAAAAAACATCGCTATGAATGAAACGGTAACAAGTAAAATGAGCGCTACAACTCTATAGCCCATGTAAGGAGAAAACACATAACACAAAGCAGATACAGCAGAAACAAGTAATATACTTATAATAAACTGTCTTGTTTTGTTTCCTTTATATAACAGGTGCTTGTTCATCTATGGCACAAATGTATTGCGCTACTTATTAAGAAAGCATAAAAATACTTAATGGTACATAAAGATTTTATAAAGACTTGCTGTTTGCTGAAGTTACATCCCTATCTCCATTCCGTCCGTATTCACTTTCATGTTTTTGCGCTTGAAGATGGAGGTGTCAAATTTTCCAAAGCGGTAAGAAAAATTCACGCGTACTAAACGAGGGTCACGCAAACGAGAGGTGGTTTGATTGAAGTAGGCGGAGTTGGTAACAGTTTCATTAATATCGGTTCCGAAGATATCGCGAATGTTCACACTTAGGCTTGCGGCTTTGTTTTTCATGAACTCATACTTTATTGCGGCATCCACTGAATAGCGTGCCTTGATGTAACCCTGCGCAGTGGAAGTTGGAGACGATTGAAAACCACTCATGCCTCCGTATTTAGTATCTCCGCGTGAAACAGGAACGCTGGCTTGCGAACGGTATTCAGGATTGAGTTGTATGCTGAAATTTTTCGGAAGCTTGAACGTAAAATTTTCTTTTGTGAACCAACTGAACTGTTCGTTGGTAAGGTTTGCCTCAACATTTTTTGCATCCATTAAGGAATAATATACATTGAAGTTGAACGTGAAATCCAGCCATTTTTTTATTCCGTGCTTGCTGGTGAGTTCTGCACCATACACATAGGTTTGATCTGCATTTTCATAAGTATTGACGATTGCCATACGCTGAAGCGTTGAATCGTATTCTCGCGTTTGGTAACCTGTAATGAGCCCATCTGTGTTTTTGAAATAAACAGTGGCAAGAATATTATTTGAGGAGTTAATTGTTTTGAGATAAGAAAGTTCAAGCGAATGGGTGAACTCCGGTTTCAAAGCGGGATTTCCTCTTTTGAGATTGAGTGAATCGGAATAATCGGTAAACGGAATTATCTGAAAGAAGGAAGGGCGGTTGATTCTTCTTGAATAAGAAAACTGAAAATTATCCTTGCCATTCAAATCGTATGTAGAAGAGCAACTAGGGAACAGGCTGATGGGAAAAATATTTTTGAAGGTCTTGTTGGAGTCAATCAATTCTCCTATGTAAGATGAGCTTTCACCTCTTAAACCAATCTGCCAGCTGAATTTATTTTTATGCATTCCGTAGGTTACATAACCCGCATATACTTGGTCAATGAATTTATAGTGGGTGCTTTGGTTTTTTATGAGATTGAAATCTCCCGTGCTGTCGTCTTTCAGAAAATTATCTGTCTTGCTCAGAAAATCTCTGTACGAACCGCGGATTCCTGTTTCTATTTTTGCTTTTCCGGATGTATCTTTTGAATTCAGCGGAAGAACCAAATCAGTTTGCCCGGTGAAAATTTTGTTATAGCCGTTCCCGCTCATGTTCTGAAAAATGTTCAGCCCGGTGGAATTTCCGCTGGCGTCATAATATTTTGAAGTGTAATCTCCCAGCCAGACAAACTGACTTTGGTTGTAATTCAAATCAGCCGTCCACTCTTCTCCTTCGCGCGGGAAAATATGTTTGTATTGGAACGAAGCGCCTGTGTTGCCAAATCTTCTTTTAGTATTTGAAATTCTATTATAGGAAGAAAAATTTGTATAAACGGGATAGACCGTGTCGGTTTGTGTGTGTAAGCTGTCTTCAGGTTTAAACCTTCCTGTCATATAATTTCCGGAAAGCGTAAAAGTATTACGGTTGTTCATGAAATAATCAACGCCAGCCCGCCCCATTCCGAAATATCCATTGGTGATTGAATTTTGAGTTTGAGAAATAGTTGTAAGCGGATATCCGATAAGATTTTCTCTGTTCGTTTTTCCTGTTGTTAAAGAATAACGCTGATTGAAGTTTCCGCTGATGAAAGCATTTATTTTTCCGTCTCTTGCATTCATGTCGGCTCCTCCATTGAATCTCAAATGCTGGTCAATCCCCGCGCGGATGTTTCCGTTGTAGCCCATGCGCTTCTCTTTTTTCAGAACGATGTTCAGAATTCCTCCTTCTCCGCCAGAAGCGTCATACTTCGCGGATGGATTTGAAATTATTTCCACGCTTTGAATGGCGTCAGCGGGAATCTGGTCAAGCGTTAGCGTGGTGGGTTTGCCATCCACAAAAATCTGTGGAGAAGCATTTCTCATCGTTACGTTTCCATCTGCATCGACACTCACTGAAGGAACCTGTTTCATCACATCTTCGGCAGTTCCTCCTGTCGAAATCATATTCTTCTCCACATTAAAAACTTTTTTATCAAGCTTTAGCTCCATCACGGAAGCTGTTGAAACAATTTCTACTTCTTTAAGTTGTTTTGCCTGCGGTCTTATTTTTATGTTTCCTAAATCTTTATCCATCGCGCTCAACATGCTCATGCCTCCGTTTTTAATTTTTTCCATATCCACATCAAACGAGATGGCAATTTCTTTCAGCGCGTATCCCATCGCGATGATTTTCAATTTGAATTTTCCCATCACATTAATTTTTTCCAAACTGAAATCACCGTTTGCTTCAGTTAATTGCCCCGCTACCACGACATCTTTTTTCATTGTCTTTGTTGTTGTATCAAAGACATTTCCGATAAGTTGAACAGATGCGAATTCAACTCCTTTATTATTTGTGCTGTCAACAATCTTTCCGTAAAAATGTCCAACCTTCATTTTTTCAGACATCTCTTTCCAGTTGCCACCGCCACCGCCCCATTGGGCAAAGAGGCCCATCCCCGTCCCTTCCCAAAGGGAAGGGAGCATAAAAAAAAGTAAAGCAACCAAAAGTCCTTCCTTTCGGGAAGGACTTAGGATGGGCTTCAGAAAATATTTTTTCATAGGATGCAATGATACTGCTTTATTGTTTTTGACAGATGGATTGCACAAAGGTTTAACAAATTTTAACTATGAACTATTTCTTGTTCGCATTGGAAGCAATCACCACCGCCATCATGATGAAACCGACTCCCATTCCAGCGAACATGCATACATTAAAATGACCGAAGAACCATCCCATTGCCATTCCGATGAACATGCAACCTGTGAAAAGAAGACCGCCAGTTTTCTGAGCGTCTTTCTTTTTTTGTTTTTCGATGTCTTGAATTTGTGTTTCCATTTTAGTTGATTTTATATTATGATTATTTTTTATCTATTGAATTAGAAATTTCTTCTTCAATTGAATCAGAAATTTCTTTTTCTATTTTATTTTTCCATTTTTTCTTGTGAACTGTTTCAAGTCCATTGCAGTCTAAACATTTTAATTCTTCCGAACCCATCATCCATCTGCGTCCGACCATGTCGCCATCATACGTGTCGGTTTCGTTATGCACATCGTCAAGAATATCGCTCATGTTTTTTGCGAGGTAAACGGTTTTCCCTTTAGGAATGCGCACTTCAATATGCACTTGCTGGTTTCTCCATTTTTCTTCCCTGGGAATGGAGAAATAGGGCATGAGTTCAATCAAAGAATCTTTTTGAAAGATTTCGTAATTGACATTGCACGCAAAATGAAGCGCTTCTTTTTTGTCTTTGCCCATTGCATTATTGTAAACAACAATCTCCATGCTGTCGGATTCGCTTTTCACTATGTCGAGCGTTGGATATCCGAAATAAATATTTGAACTGTCGGATGAAAACAGTCTGTGCTTTCGGAATGACACGTGAAAATGTTTTTTGTGAGAATAATCCCTCGCGTTATCATTCCAATCCTTGACTTCTCTCACGCGAAGAAAAAGCGTATCGCATTTTGTTTTTGTCATTGTAAATTCTTGTTTGCTTTCTGCTTCTTCTGAAAACTGCTGAGCCACTTGAATTCCCATTGTAATCATCAGAGCGATTCCAATCACCCAGAGAATTCCTGCCGAGAGATTTACAATTCTGTTTCTCGCTCTTATTCCAAGAAGCATTTTCACTCCTCCGTATACGAGCATGATGAGCGGAACGCCAAGGAAAAGCACAATAGCGATGGAGGCGAGTGTCATCTGGTCTCCGCTTTCATAAAATGTGTAGAAGAAATCGTGAAAGGAAAAGGAATGATTATCTATGTGAATCATTCCTGTTCCGCCAAAAAGGGAACTGATGATTGCTACGAGTAAAATCAAACCGAAGATGACGAAAAATACTCCGAGCAGTTTCGCGAACACTTTGAAGAAGGCGCCAAACACTGAGGTGAGAAAATCAACCAACCGGTCAACAAAATCTCTGCCTTTGGATGAAGTGGCTGTCTTCTTTACTTCTTCTCCCCAACTTCCCACTTTCTTTCCGAAATGTTTCATTTCTTCCTCTACTTTTTTTCCGATGTTGGAAACGTTGATGTCTTCTCCGTGCATTTCCAGTTTCTCTGCGGAGGTTTTCGCTTCGGGAATTACAATCCACAATACTATATATAGAAGGAAGCCGATTCCGAATGAAAAGAAGCAAACTACTAATGCAAGTCTCAGCCAGAGCGGATCTATGTTGAAATAATTTCCAATCCCTGAACAAACGCCTCCAAGAATTTTATTGTCTGTATCGCGGAACACTCTTTTGCGTTTTCCTGATGAAGAATAGGTGGGTTGTTCTTTTTTAGTTTCTTCACTGTGAGCTTTATCTCCAGCGAAATCTTCGGGTTTACCCATCACACCGATTACATAATCTACATCTGTCATGAGCACAACTTGCTTTCTGTCAGAAACTTTTTCAGAAAGCATTTCGGCAATTCGGTTTTCGATGTCCGCCATGATTTCATCTCTGCCTTCTGATTCGGAGAAGTATCCTTTTATGGTTGTCAGGTAACTTGACAATTTCAGGTAAGCGTCTTCGTCTATATGAAAGATGATTCCGCTTAAGTTGATGATTACTGTCTTGTTCATTGTAGTTGGTTTTATTGTTTCGTACTTTCGTACAGTTTCGTTTTTCGAAAATTTTATTTTGTGATTTTGTTTACTGATTTTACAAGGTCTTCCCAGTTCGTTTCCAATTCTTTCAGGAATTGTTTTCCAACAGGAGTTAGTTTGTAGTATTTGCGCGGTGGTCCGGATGTGGATTCTTCCCAGCGATAGCTGAGCAGCCCCATGTTTTTAAGGCGTGTGAGCAGGGGATAGAGAGTTCCTTCCACCACTACGAGTTTTGCATCTTTCATCTTTTCAATGATCTCGGTCGGGTATGCGTCCCCGTTCGTGAGTGTGGCAAGAATGCAAAACTCCAGGACTCCTTTCCTCATCTGCGCCTGTGTGTTTTCAATGTCCATGTTTTTATTTTGAGTTATGTTTTTACTGATTGACGAAACAAAGGTATACATAAAACAGTACCATGCAACACATAATACCATGTTTAAGCCTGTACTTTGCATAACTTGTTGAAAATGAGAAAGAATAATTTCAGTTGAAACGAAACTTTTCTGTGTACTTTTGTATTAAACACCGATTACACAGATAAAAATATCTGATTACACCGATTAATTCCATCAGTGTAATCTCTCTTTAAATCTGTGTAATCATTTTCAACAATGGACTTAGCGCAGAACTTTCAGGAACTTTTTTCGGTGCATGCAGTCATCAGCATGCTCACGCTTACCGTGCTTGAGATAGTACTTGGGATAGATAATATTATTTTCATCGCGATTGTAGCAGGAAAACTTCCAGACAGAAAAGATCAGCGAAAAGCGAGAGGAGCAGGGTTATCGCTTGCCCTTTTAATGAGGATTGCGCTTTTGTTCAGCATCACCTGGGTGATAGGTTTGAAAGACCCATTGTTTTATATCAGTGATTTTGGCGCAACAGGACGTGACCTGATTTTATTTTCTGGTGGAGTTTTTCTTCTTATTAAAACCACCATTGAAATTCACAATAAGATGGAAGGGCGCGATGAAGAAGGAATGAACATTAAGAAAATTGCGTTGAATGCTATCATCATGCAGATAGTTTTCATAGATATTATTTTTTCATTTGATTCGATTTTAACAGCAGTGGGATTAGTGAGCAATGTTCTTATAATGATTGGTGCAGTAATTATTGCCATGATCATCATGCTTTGGTTTTCTGAAATAGTAAGCGACTTTATCAATAAACATCCAACCATCAAAATGCTTGCGCTTGCGTTCCTGCTTATGATAGGCATGGTATTGATTCTTGATTCTTTCCATTACCATGTGCCAAAGCAGTATATATATGTATCCATGTTGTTCTCTCTGCTGGTGGAAGGATTAAATATGAGAGTTAGAAGCAAGAGAGCAAAGCGAGACACTCACAAGTAAAGTTCTAGAAGAAAGAAAACCGCAAACACCACACTTGCGATTCCGTTCGTGGTGAAGAACGCCAGATTTACTTTTCGCAGATCATTTGGTTTAACAAGAGTATGCTGATAGATGAGAAGTGAAATAAAGAGGACAGAACCAATCCAATACCAAAGATGAAATCCCGCAAAGTATCCTGCGAACAATACAATTGAAGCAGAAACCAGGTGAAGGATTCTTGAAAGCATCAGCGCATTTTTCTTTCCCAGCAAAACAGGAATTGATTTCAGATTTTGCGAGCGGTCAAACTCTTCGTCCTGCAAAGCATAGATAATATCAAATCCGCTTACCCAGAATAAAACCACAAAAGAGTAGAGTAGAGGAAGCAATCTGAATTCTCCTGTCACAGCAAGAAAAGCTCCGAGAGGAGCAAGCGATAATCCCAATCCTAATATTAAATGACAAAGCGGAGTGAATCGTTTTGTATAGCTGTAGCCAAGAATTACTGCAAGAGCAACCGGTGAAAGAAAAAAACAAATCCGGTTGATGAAGAAAGCAGTAACAATGAAAAGAATGCAGTTTGTGATTACAAACGCTAACGCATTGCCTGAAGAAATAATCCCGCTTGGTATCTCACGGATTTTTGTCCGCATGTTTTCTTTGTCATATTTATTATCCGCCCAGCGGTTGAATGCCATGGCGGAACTGCGCGCAAAGACCATGCAGAGGATTACGAGGAAAAATAGTTTCGCCTCACCCCTCAGTCCCCTCTCCTCAAGGAGAGGGGAAGAATCAGCCAGCCCAAGAAAAAATCCAATCACTGCAAAAGGCATTGCGAAAATAGTGTGGCTGAACTTTACAAGCGAAAGATAATTTTTAATCATATGTGAGCGCAATGCTAATATACTAATGCGTACGAATGATACAAATTTTTACGAATATACAAATGTACATTTCCTGATTAGTATGATTTGTATTATTAGTTTCATTAGTATCAATTTGTATATTAGCATCGAATATGGAAGAGATTATCGTAAGCACATCCAATCCGAGAATAAAAAATGTTCTGAAGCTGAAAGAAAAATCTTCAGAGCGGAAAGCACAGGATTTGATGGTGGTGGAAGGGCTGAGAGAAATAAAGATGGCAAAGGAAAATCGCTATGAAATAAAAACTCTTTTTGTCTGCGACACTATCCATCAAAAAAGAAACAAAGAGATACTTTCAAACATTCCACATCTCGTGTGGGTAAGCAAAGAGGTTTTTGAAAAAATATCGTATCGTGAAAACTCAGACGGGCTGCTTGCGCTTGTCAAACCCAACCATCTTCGGCTTTCTGATTTAAAGCTTTCAGCAAATCCACTCCTTGTAATTCTTGAATCGGTGGAGAAGCCCGGAAACCTTGGAGCGATTCTCCGCACGGTGGATGCGGCAAATGCGGATGCGGTGATTGTGTGCGATGCGAAAACAGATATTTATAATCCAAACGTAATTCGCTCCAGCATAGGTTGTGTTTTCTCCAGGCAGGTGATTGCAGCAGATTCCGATGCAGTGATAAAATTTCTGCGGGAGAAAAAGATAAAATCATTTTCAGCAGCGCTAACGGCAAAGCAGGTTTACACAAAAGCAGATTTCACAAAACCCTGCGCCATTGTTTTCGGAACCGAAGCCGTTGGGCTTTCACAAACATGGCTTTCATTTGCTGAACAGATTAAAATTCCGATGCTTGGTAAAATAGATTCGCTGAATGTATCTGCCAGTTGCGCGGTGATTGTTTATGAAGTGGTGAGGCAGAGGAGTAGCAGCCAAAGCCCATCCTAAATCCTTCCCATTAGGAAGGACTTTTAAAACTAAATGAATGTCCTGAAAAAAATAATTCTCTTACTCATTTTTGTTTCTCCTTTCCCTTGGGGAAGGGAAGGGGATGGGCTTCTTTTCGCCCAGCAAAAAGCCGTTCAATACGACAAGGATTTTGTCTTCAAAGAGGGCATCTATCTTTCGTTTTTTAATTTCAAAAACAACTCTCCGGTTCCTTCTTCCAAAATAATTTTCAGTTCAAATAAAAACGATAAGGATTTTCTGAAGTATGTGCTTGACAAAACCACGTTCACCTATATTGATTCGCTTGGAAAGGAACAGGAAGTGAAAACCGATAACGCCTGGGGTTATTCATCCAACGGAAATGTGTACATCAATCACGGAACCGATTTTAACCGCGTGAATATCATCGGTAGCATTTGCCATTTTGTTGCCACCGTGCCGGTGAGAGTGGGAATGAGCGACCCGTTTTATAATAATGACCCTTTTTATAATCCGCAGCAATTCACATACGTTTCAAACCAATACGTTATTGATTTTGATTCAGGAAAAGTTCTTGAGTTTGATGTGGATAACATGGAAATGTTTTTGCAGAAAGATGATGCGCTTTACAAAGAATTCAGCGCGCTGAAGAAAAAACAAAAGCGAAACAGCATTTTTCTTTACCTGCGCAAGTTCAACGAGAAGCACCCGGTTTATTTTCCTGAGTAGTTATAATGCCAATATACCATTGATTAAAATACTAATATACTCAGGACATACGCAAAAACAAAAAGCAATGCCACTAAAGCACAAAGACACTAAAAAATGCACACAAAACTTTTGTGAACTTTTGTGTTTTAGTTACGAACTACGAACTTTGCTGTTTTTCGTACAGTAAATTTATAATGCCATCTGCTAATCCAAGTTTCGGAACGTAAATGTCATTTATGTCAGCCCATTTCATTACTGACAAATATATTTTAGCAGCAGGAACAATTACATCAGCACGGTCTTCATTAAAGCCGAATTTTTTAATGCGCTGTTCAATGCTCATATCCGAAAGCTCTTCGTAAAGTTCTTTCATTTTTTTATATCCTATATATTTATCCCCCGGGTCCAGAAGTTTGTAAAGTTTGTTGATGTTACCTCCTGTTCCGATTGCAATCAGGGGAGAAATGTCTTTGCTTATTTCTTTCACGGCTTCTTTCATCTTCTCCCACTCGTTTATCGAAACCTTATCGTAAAGCAGCCGCACGGTACCGACAGGAAAAGAATTTGAGAAAATTAATTTTTCTTTTGAAAACAAGGTAAGTTCTGTGCTGCCTCCTCCTACATCAACATATAAATAAGATTTGTTGTGATTAAGTTTTTCGGCTACATGGCAGGAGTAAATCATTTCTGCTTCACGTTTGCCGTCAATTATTTCTGCTTTTAATTTTACTTCATCTTTTATTTTATCAATAATCTTTTTTCCGTTCTCTGCTTCCCTAAAAGCGGAAGTAGCGCAAGCCATGTATGTCTTTACTTCGAAAAGTTCTATTAAGGATTTGAACGAAGCAAGCGCTTTGATAAGTTTTTCGGTTTTCTCTGTTGAAATCTTTTGCTGAAGAAAAACATCTTCTCCAAGGCGGACAGGCACACGAATGAAAACACGCTGTTTGTATTTAACCCCGGAACCATTTTCAATCACTTCGGTGATAAGTAAACGCAATGCGTTTGAGCCGATGTCTATTGCAGCAAACTTCAATTAAAATAAATTTTGACGTAAAGTTAAAGCTCAGTGAAAAATCAAAACGTATATAAGCCGGAAGTTATAAACATGAACTTGTGTGCCGCAGAATAAAAAATCAATGGGATAGAATAATCCGCTTTGTCACACTTCCTTTCCCGGTGTTGAGATGAATGAAATAAATTCCGCTCGGCTGAGAAGATAAATCAATTTGAGAATTTGAAGATTTACTAATTTGAAAATTATCAGCCGAAAAAACTTTGTCTCCTTCTGTGTTATAAATCTCCATGCCTTTCATTTTCAAATTTTCAAATTGTCTAATCAGCACATTTGCCTTTCCCCTCGTTGGATTCGGATAAACAGAAATTAAATTTTCTATTTCGGTTTCAGTTATTCCGTTTCCGTTCGGGTCGTATTCCCAGAAGTCATTTTTATACCCACTTGCATTTCCTGTGCCAATGTATCCATAGTTATTAATAGAAAAACCTATGGCACTGCTTCTTGCTGTTCCTCCAAAATTTGTTTTTGCTGTCCATGTATTTGTAAACTGGTCCCACTCCCATAAATTTTGTTGCTCAACACCTGATGAATTATTCCCAGTGCCAACATATCCTTTACCACCAATGACAAATCCTGTTGCGTATCCTCTACCGGAAGGCAAGTTTGCTTTTTGTGTCCATACATACGTAGAGGGATTCCATTCCCAGAAATCGTTAAAAGTGGAAACATCAGTTTTCCCTGCTGCTATATATCCTTTGTTTCCAATTGAAAAACCAACTGATCCATACCTTGCCGTTCCCGTTAAACTTGGTTGTTGAGTCCATGTATTGGTTGCCTGATCCCATTCCCATAAATCCTGTAATGGAAGAGTTGCATTCCCTGTTGCAATGTATGCTTTGGTGTTAATAACAAATGCAGCAGCAGATTTTCTTGCGGTTCCTCCAAAACTTGTTTTCTGTGTCCAGATATTTGTTATCTGATTCCATTCCCACAAAACATATGTTGTTCCGGTCGCATCTTCGCCTGTTCCGATATATCCCTTCGTGCCGATGGAAAAACCTATTGCACCAGTTCTTGGTGTTCCGCTAAAACTTATTTTTTGTGTCCATGTATTTGTGATTTGATCCCATTCCCAAAAATCTTTAATCAAGCCACTTGCATCTGATCCTGTTCCGATATATCCTTTCGTGCCAATAGAAAAACCAACGGCTTCTTTCCTTGCTGTTCCTCCAAAATCCGCCTTCTGAGTCCAGGTTCCCTGTGAGAAAGAGTAGGCAGTTGGCAATAGGCAATAGACGAAAAGAAAAGGCAAAGGTTTTCTCATTGAGCAAATGTATAGAAAATAAATCGGTTCTCAAAAAACCCCTGCGGAGAAAAGTGCAATTTGTATATTCGCAAACTAAAATCAATTTAGGATTAAGGAATAGGGATTTGGGATTTTAAATCCTTAATCATAAATCCTTAATCCTTAATCTTTCATTATGTCAGAAGGTCGTCAGGTCATTTTCTCGATGGTGAACGTCAGCAAAACGATTCCCACCAACCAAAAAGCGATACTCAAAGATATTTATCTCTCGTTTTATTACGGGGCAAAGATTGGCGTGCTGGGTTTGAACGGCTCGGGTAAATCCACGCTGCTCAAAATCATTGCCGGTAAAGAAACAAGTTATCAGGGAGAGATTCATAAATCTCCGGGATATAATATAGGAATGCTCGATCAGGAGCCCGAACTTGACAACAAAAAAACCGTTCTCGAAATTGTGCGTGAAGGAGCGCAGGAGCATGTTGCCATTCTGAAAGAATATGAAGAAGTGAACAATCTGTTTTCAGATCCTAAGTATTCTGCACCCGAAGCCATGCAAAAGCTCATTGACAGGCAGGCGCGGTTGAATGATTTGATTGATAAGCATGATTTATGGAATCTTGATAACCGTTTGGAACAGGCTATGGATGCGTTGCGATGTCCGGAAAGCGATACGCCTGTGAAAAATCTTTCAGGCGGAGAAAGAAGAAGGGTGGCACTTTGCAGATTATTAATTCAGGAACCCGAAATTCTTTTGCTCGATGAACCCACCAACCATCTGGATGCCGAATCAGTTGAATGGCTCGAACTGTATTTGAAAAATTATAAAGGAACTGTCATTGCAGTTACGCACGACAGATATTTTCTCGACAATGTGGCAGGGTGGATTCTCGAACTGGACAGAGGAGAAG
The DNA here is from genome assembly GCA_016213405.1 of Bacteroidota bacterium. NCBI lineage: Bacteria > Pseudomonadati > Bacteroidota > Bacteroidota bacterium. The sequence continues at coordinate 43,604 of JACRAM010000068.1, read as the reverse complement.
GAATTCCGTGGAAAGGAAATTATTCAAACTGGCTCGACCAGAAAGCAAAACGTTTGCAACAGGAAGAAAAAACGGAAAGCAAGCGCCAGAAATATCTGAAGCGCGAGTTGGAATGGGTACAGAAAGGTGCGAAGGGCAGGCAGGCAAAACAAAAAGCCCGCTTGCAGGATTATGAAAAGAAGATGGGCGAAGATGTGAAATCAAAAGAAGACACATTGGAAATTTTTATTCCCAACGGTCCGCGCCTCGGCAACGAAGTGATAGAAGCGAAAAAAGTTTCAAAAGCATTCGGAGATAAATTACTCTACGAAGATTTGAATTTCAAACTTCCTCCTGCGGGAATTGTGGGCATCATTGGTCCGAACGGTTCGGGAAAGACCACCATCTTCCGGATGATAATGGGGCAGGAGAAAGCCGACAAAGGACAATTTAAAATTGGTCCCACCGTGAAGATCGGTTACGTTGATCAGGCACATACCGATATTGATCCGAAGAAAACGGTGTATGATGTAATCAGCGGTGGGCTTGATAATATTTTGCTTGGGGGAAAGCCGATGAACTCGCGCGCTTATATTTCACGTTTCAACTTTGGCGGAACCGATCAGGGGAAAAAATGCGGAGTGCTTTCGGGCGGAGAACGCAATCGTTTGCATCTTGCTCTCACACTGAAATCAGAAGCAAACGTTCTTCTCCTCGATGAGCCGACAAATGATTTAGACGTGAACACGCTCCGCGCACTCGAAGAAGGATTGGAAAACTTTGCCGGCTGTGCGGTAATTATTTCTCACGATAGATGGTTTCTCGACAGAGTCTGCACACACATACTTTCTTTCGAAGGCGATTCAAAAGTATATTGGTACGAAGGAAGTTATTCTGAATACGAAGAGAATAAAAAAATGCGTCTCGGAGATGTTACACCGCATAGGGTGAGGTATAAAAAACTGGTGGTGTAGAACACGTCATCTGCGAATACGAATCTTCCGAATTTGCGAATCAAATGCCAGCCACAGTAAAACGCTCCGATTTACTTTTTCCTGAATTGAGTTATCAGATTGTAGGTTGCGCTTTTGAAGTATATAATGAATTGGGATTTGGACACCATGAGAAATATTATCAGCGTGCCTATGCAGAAGCGTTAAAGTTGAAGGAACTGAAATTTACCGAACAGGTTTACTTTCCATTAAAGTTTAAAGATAAAGTCATCGGTAAATTTTATTTTGATTTTCTAGTTGATGAAAAAGTAATTGTAGAGTTAAAAAAAGACAATCGCTTTTCAAAACAGCACATTGACCAAGTAAAAGGATATTTGAAAGTTTCCGGGTTGAAACTGGCCATCCTAATAAACTTTACACGCACTGAAGTACTTTATAAGAGAATTATAAATGAGTAACATTCGTAGATTCGCATTGATTCGTATTCGCAGATGAAACAAATCCGCCACTTCGAAAACATTCACATCCCGCTATGGTTAATGAAGGATACTTGCTGGCTTCTTCAATGGAAATTACTAGGCGTAACTATGATCGTTCCCACACTTGGTGTTGCCATTGCGATTGCTATAATGAACCTGCGTCAAAAAGACGAAGCGTTTTGGATTAACCTCGCTATATGTTTCTGGATTACCGCCAATGCTTTCTGGATGTGTTGCGAGTTTTTTTATCATGAGGAATATAAATTCTACGCGGGATTTCCTTTTGCACTTGGGTTTGTAAGCGTTGGGATTTTTTATTTGAGGAGATTATTGTTAAAGCGTTCTGCAAAACTTGAGGATTACCTGTGACATCAGCGAATGCTAATCAGTACGAATTTGCGAATAACGACAATAAATGATTTGATTTTGATTCGTACATTCGCAAAAATTCGTATTCGAAAATGAAGGTTTCCGTCCCCAAAGGCACACGCGATTTTTCTCCCATCGAAATGGTGAAGCGCAATTTCATTTTCAAAACCATCCGCGAAGTTTTTGAGAAGTACGGCTACCAGCCCATTGAAACTCCTGCAATGGAGAATACAGAGACATTGATGGGAAAGTATGGAGACGAGGGGGATAAGTTGATATTTAAGATTATTGAATCCGGTGAATTCACTTCTGAGTTAAATGAAAACCTTTGGAAACGATTTCAAGATATAATTGTTGAGGAAGAACAGAAAAATATCATTATTAAATTATCTGAAAGTGTTGCGAGGCAGATTACGAATATATTAGATCAGAAAGAAAAGCTGTCTAAGGAGTATCTTCTAACTCATTTATCTATAGATAAGTTCTTTTTAGACTTGAATATGGATCCCATTTATTGGTATGGTATTAAAAATGCTTTTGTTGGGTATATATTTGCAAGGACAAGTTATTTTAAAACGAGACCCTCTGAAACTACAGAACATGATATTAGAAGAATTAAGTATTATAGACAAATAAAGAATCGTATTGACAGGGAAAATCAGATTAAGGACGATCTTAAAGTATGTGCGATTGGAAGTAAAAAAATTAAAGAAATAATTAGGTACGAGACTATCCTTCGTAAAAATATTAATCCAACAAGTCTTTCTCAGTTAATTTCAAAAAAAGCCCTTCGTTATGATTTAACAGTTCCCTTTGCTCGGTACGTTGTTCAGCATCAGAATGAAATTACTTTTCCTTTCAAACGCTACCAGATACAGCCTGTTTGGCGTGCTGACAAACCTCAGAAAGGACGCTACCGTGAATTTTATCAGTGCGATGCCGATGTAATTGGAAGTGATTCTTTGATGAATGAAGTGGAGATAGTGCAGATAATGGTTGATGTTTTTTTGAAATTGAAAGTGCCATTTGAAATAAAATTTAACAATAGAAAAATCTTAACAGGTATGGCGGAAGTTTTTGCTGTGAAGGATAAGTTCATGGATTTAATAATAGCCATTGATAAGTACGAAAAAATAGGAGATAAAATTTATGATGAGCTAAAAGAAAAGAAATTTAGTTTAGCCATAATTGAGAAGGTAAAAAGTTTTATTACACAGGCGTCATTAAAAGATAAAGGCGATAGGTATGTTGTGTTTCAAGAATTTTTTAGTGGCAATGAAACCGCCTTGAAAGGTTTCGAAGAAGTTAAGCAGATGAGTGAGATGATGGCTGTTGCATTGCAAGGATATGATGTAGCTATACTCAATAATATCAATCATAGTCTTCTTTTAGCTCGTGGTTTAAATTATTATACTGGAACTATCTTCGAAGTAAAAGCAAACGATGTTCAGATAGGAAGCATCTGCGGTGGCGGTCGCTACGATGACCTTACAGGAATTTTCGGCTTGCCCAACGTTTCAGGTGTTGGAATTTCATTCGGTATCGATAGAATATTTGATGTAATGAACGAACTGAATCTGTTTGACAGCATTGGTCTGACTGCTTCCACCACAAAAGTTTTGCTCGCCCACTTCGGAGAAGAGGAAAGAAAATATTGTATTGGCGTTGCTTCACAGCTTCGCTTTGCAGGAATCAATACAGAGATTTACCCTGATGTCACCAAGAAGATTGCCAAGCAGTTTGATTATGCAAATAAAAAACAAATTCCGTTTGTGATTGTAGTTGGTGGCGATGAAGTGGAATCGGGAGACCTTGCTTTGAAGAACATGTCGAGTGGAGAGCAGGAGAAATTAAAAATCGATACAATTATTTCAAAACTGAAATGAGCGTATATAAAATAAATTCCAAGATAGATTTTAAAACCATTCAGAAAATAATTGCTGAAAAGAAAACGCTTGCTTTGTCTGACGAATCAAAGAAGAAGATTATAAAATGCCGTGAGTATCTCGACAAGAAAATAAAATCCAGCAAAGAATCCATTTACGGAATCAACACTGGTTTTGGAGCGCTGTACAACAAAACCATTCCTGAAAAAGATTTAGAAAAGTTGCAGGAAAATCTTGTCATGTCTCACGCCTGTGGACTTGGCGATGAGATTCCTCAAGAGATTGTAAAACTCATGATGCTGTTGAAAATTCAGGGACTTTCTTACGGTTATTCGGGCGTTTCTGTTGAACTTGTCGAACGATTGTTAGAGTTTTATAATCAGGAAGTTATACCTGTCATATATACACAAGGTTCATTAGGTGCTTCTGGTGATCTTTCTCCTCTTGCACACCTCTCGCTTCCGCTCATCGGGAAGGGAGAAGTTTATTTTGAAGGAAAGAAACAAAGTGCAGAATCCGTTCTGAAAAAATTGAAACTTGCTCCATTAAAATTCAAATCCAAGGAAGCGCTTGCCTTGCTCAACGGAACGCAATTCATGAGCGCTTACGGAGTTTGGATTTTGATCAAAGCAAAACATCTTGCCGATTGCGCTGATGTAGTCGGAGCGATTTCGTTGGACGCTTTTGATTGTCGCCACGAACCGTTCAAAGAAATAATTCATAAAGTCCGTGCGCATGCCGGACAAATGACTGTTGCGAAGAAAATCAAAAAGCTTTTAGACGGAAGCCAACTCATTAAAAGAAAAAAGGAACATGTGCAAGACCCGTATTCCTTCCGTTGCATTCCGCAGGTACATGGAGCTTCGCGCGATGCAATTGAATATGCAGAAAAAATTTTCCTGACAGAAATAAATTCTGTTACCGATAATCCTACCATCTTCCCCGATGAAGATGAAATAATTTCCGGAGGAAATTTTCACGGACAGCCATTGGCAATCGCGTTTGATTTACTTGCCATAGCTTTATCTGAACTCGGAAGTATTTCTGAAAGAAGAACGTATCAGTTAATTTCTGGACAAAGGGGACTGCCTCCTTTCCTTATTGCGAATTCCGGTTTGAATTCAGGGTTGATGATTCCGCAGTACACAGCGGCAAGTATTGTTTCGCAGAACAAACAGCTTTGCACTCCTGCTTCAGTTGATTCCATCGTTTCTTCCAACGGGCAGGAAGACCATGTGAGCATGGGAGCGAATGCTGCAACTAAATGTTTTCAGGTAGCAAATAATCTTGAAAAGATTCTGGCTATAGAACTTTTCACTTCTGGACAGGCATTGGAATTCCGCAGACCATTAAAATCTTCCCCCGCACTCGAAAAAATAATTTCTGATTACCGAAAGGAAGTGAAGTTTATTAGAGAAGATAAAGTGATGTTTGAAGAGATTCAAAAAACTATTTCCTTTTTAGAAAAAACTTCTTTCTCCCTGTAGTCCGAAGGACTCCTTCGGAGGGACAGGGCATTCTACTGCTTTCCCTTCATCTGCTCATCGGCTCTTTTTTTCTCGGCAATTCTGTAATTGATAGTGTTTACGTATTGAGCAGCGGCTGATTTATTGCCCCTGTCGTAAGATTTTTTTGCCCACTCTAATGCCAGATCAAGATTGCCTTCTCGTTCACAAGCCACCGCCATGTTATAATTGGCATGCCAGGCAATTTTTTTATCGCTGTTCAGCGCTTCTTTTTTCCAGAGTTCCATGGCGCCTTTCCAGTCGTTGATCGCCCGGGCTTTTTTTCCGGCTAGCTTCATGTTGTCATTTCCCTTGGTATAAAAATATCTGCTGACGTTAATCCACTGCGGAGAAATTCTGAAGCCGTAAACAGTGCCGGCATGGTATCCTGTCTTTTTTATACAATCGCGTTTATTAGGCAATTGCTGTGTTGCCTGTTCCGGAGTAGCTCCTTTTCCGTCAAAGCTGAGATAATCAGAAAATCTATTTTCATCTACAATTCTTTTTTCTTTCGGAAAATAAATTCTCCATCCTGATTTCACTTCCATCTGAGCATGCGTGTAAAATTCAGTGGTGGTAACTGTTTCTCCCGGTATGGAAGCACTTCCTTCAGGGCAATCAAGTGAATTCCATTTTCCGTCTTTATTAATGTCTTCAGCAGGGTCATTGTTTCTGTTTTTATTTTTATCCCAGCAATTGTAGGACGGATTTTGAACCTGAACAGGTTTTGAATCATACGTCATTCGCGAATCAGAATCAAATGATTCAAGCACTATCAGCGCTTCAGAATTATATTGCTTGCATAGCAAATCAACTTCTTCCCAAGGGAGGGGGTTGGCGAACATTTCGGTTCCTGTTCCTTTGTATTCGATAGATGCCTGTGTGATGGTATAGCGTGGAGTCTGCTGCATGATAGACATTACACCGGAAAGACATTGGTCAGCGCCTTCGCGGTCGGCTAAAATTCCTTCGCCTGTGAGAGCGCCTTCTACAATATTCCATAGCTGATTTTTCTTATCAGGTTTTGTGCGGTTCACCAATGTGAACTTTTGAATGTCTTGAGGGAGTGTAACATCCGCTGGTTTCAGAACAGGCAGGCTAATAGTAGATGTGCAGCTTGCAAATATTAATGCAATGATGGAGATTGAGAAAAGTTTTTTCATATATATTTATTAATGTATTTAGCAATTCAACAACTATGCCATTTCAAATTATGAATTATTCGAATGGCGAATTTAAAATTTAATAGCATTTGTCATTTTTTCAAATTCTCTCCCAGGAATGCGTACTGAATCAGGTTGGCTCCCATCTTCAATGCCTGCTGGCGTTTTTCTTCAGGGTCGTGATGAACTTCAGGATCTTCCCACCCGTCACCTATGTCGCATTCAAAATTGAAAAAACAAACAACACGTCCATTATAAATCAAACCGAAGCCTTGCGGTGGTTTTCCGTCATGCTCATGAATTTTTGGCAAGCCGTTCGGAAAATCATATTTCTGATGATAGATGGGATGATTGAAAGGCAGTTCCACAAAATCCAGTTCGGGAAAAACCTTTTTCATTTCTCTTCGGATGAAAATATTCATGCCGTAACTATCGTTGATGTTCAGAAACCCGCCAGCAATTAAATAGTTGCGGAGATTTTCTGCTTCTGAAGAACTGAATATTACGTTGCCGTGTCCTGTCATATGAATAAAAGGGAAATTAAAAATGTCCTTGCTTCCTGCTTCAACTACATTTTCTTCTTCATTAATATTTGTTCCGATATTTTTATTGCAGAAGCGGATTAAATTCGGAAGAGAAGTCGGGCTCACATACCAATCGCCACCGCCATTGTATTTCAATCTTGCTATTTGATAAGTAGGAGGAGAAAAAAATGCCAGTAAACAGTAAACAATAGGCAATAAAAAAAGGCAAAAAAATATTTTTCGTAGTTCGTAAGTTCGTAACCAATTCGTACTTCGGTGCAATAATCGGTGTAATCTATTTTTTATCGGTGTAATCACAAATCAAAAGTTTGGCTTCAGAGAATACTTCGTATAAAATTCATCAATTATTTTTACCACCTCATCCGAAGTATCCACCACCTTATAAAGGTCAAGATCATCAGGGCTGATGTATCCTTCACCCAGAACTTTATTTTTCCACCAATCAAGCAAACCCTGCCAATATTCTTTTCCCACGAGAATGATGGGATACTGGGCAATTTTATTTGTCTGAATAAGTGTGAGCGATTCACTGAGTTCATCCATCGTTCCGAATCCGCCCGGCATGGCAACAAATCCCTGCGAGTATTTCAAAAACATTACTTTGCGTACGAAAAAATATTTGAAGCTCACCAGTTTATCGGCATCAATGAATGCATTCGGACATTGTTCAAACGGAAGTTCAATGTTAAGCCCCACGGATTTCCCTCCGCCAGCGCGCGCGCCTTTGTTGGCAGCTTCCATAATGCCGGGTCCTCCTCCTGAAATTACGCCATAGCCGGCACGCGTGAGTTTGAAAGAAATTTCTTCGGCAAGCTTGTAATATTTAGTGCCGGGTTTTGTGCGGGCAGAACCAAAAACAGAAACGCAGGGACCTATACGCGCCATCTTTTCAAAACCTTCCACAAACTCCGACATGATTTTGAAAATCTGCCATGAGTCGGTTGCTTTAATGTCGTTCCAGTCTTTCGTTGCCAGCGCTTTTCTTATGCGCTCTTCATGATTGTTTTCCATTGAAAATATTTTCAGTAAAAATAAGATTTTAATTCTGAGCAATTGAATCACTAACTAATTCCTTCTTCAGATATTTTGCCGTATAGGAGTTTTTATTTTTGATGATTTCCTCCGGTGTCCCCTCGCAAACAATCGCCCCGCCTTTTTCCCCGCCTTCAGGTCCCAGGTCAATAATATGGTCTGCCACTTTTATCACATCCATGTTATGCTCAATCACAATCACCGTATTGCCGCTGTCAACTAATTTATTCAGCACATCCAGCAGCATCCGTATATCTTCAAAGTGAAGTCCTGTGGTCGGCTCATCAAGAATGTAAAGCGTTTTTCCCGTATCGCGCTTGGCAAGTTCCCCGGCAAGTTTCACACGCTGCGCTTCCCCCCCCGAAAGAGTGACTGACGATTGCCCCAGCGTAATATATCCAAGCCCCACGTTTTTCAGCGAACGTATCTTCTGAATGATGTTCGGAATACTTGAAAAAAAATCCACCGCCTCATCAATGCTCATGTTCAGCACATCGCTGATAGATTTTCCTTTATAGCGGATTTCCAGTGTTTCGCGGTTATATCTTTTTCCTCCGCAGGTTTCACATTGCACATATACATCAGGAAGAAAATTCATTTCGATGGTGCGCACCCCAGCGCCCTGGCAGGTTTCACACCGCCCGGCTTTCACATTGAAAGAAAATCTTCCTGGCTTGTATCCGCGGATCTTTGCTTCTGGAAGCATCGCGAATAAATTCCGTATCTCGGAAAAAACTCCCGTATAAGTGGCAGGATTCGATCGGGGAGTTCTTCCGATGGGCGACTGGTCCACATCAATTACTTTGTCCAAAAGCCCAAGCCCTTCAACCGATTCATGTGGCATCGGCTTATGATGTGAACGATAGAAATATCTGCTGAGAACAGGGTAGAGGGTTTCATTAATGAGCGTTGATTTTCCGCTTCCCGAAACTCCCGTTACGCAAATAAATTTCCCAAGAGGAAAATCCACATTTACATTTTTCAAGTTATTTCCTTTTGCACCCCTGATGTTGAAACAGTTGCCGGTTCCTTTTCGTCTGACAATCGGAACAGCAATGCTTTTCTTTCCTGACAAGTAATCTGCTGTTAATGATTTTTTTTCTCCATCTGCCATCTGCCACCTGCCATCTGCCATCACTCCGATAATTCTGCCTCCGTTATTTCCAGCGCCAGGACCAATGTCAATCACATGATCGGCAGAGAGAATCATTTCTTTATCATGCTCTACCACAATTACAGAGTTGCCTAAATCGCGAAGTGATTGCAGCGCCTGTATGAGTTTTGAATTATCGCGTTGATGCAATCCTATGCTTGGTTCATCTAATATGTAAAGCACATTCACAAGTTGTGAGCCAATCTGCGTGGCAAGGCGAATGCGTTGTGCTTCTCCTCCTGAAAGTGTTTGTGCGCTCCGGTCGAGGGTGATATAATCCAGACCAACATCCGCTAAAAACTGAATCCGCTTCCTGATTTCTTTCAAAATCTCTTTCGCGATGATATTTCTTTTTTCATCCAGATGTTTCTCGGCTTCGTCAAACCATTTTTTCAGTTCTGTAATATCCATTCCTGATAAATCAGAAATACTTTTGTTTCCTATCTTGAAATACTGAGATTCTTTTTTCAATCGCGAGCCGTTGCACTCGGGACAGATTTTTTCGTTCATGAAATCATCAATCCATTTGCTCATCGAAGGAGAAACGGATTCGTCATTCTGCCGTATAAGAAAATTCACAATCCCCTCAAACGAAAGAGAATAGTTATATGCGCTGCTGTGCGGATCGCTTTTTACTTTGAACATTTCATCCGAACCGTAAAGGATGATATTCAACGCATGTTCTGGAATTTTTTTAATCGGGTCACGCAAAGAAAAATGATATTTATGCGCGATGGCTTCCATCTGACTGAATATCCAGTTGGATTTGTGTTCTCCTATGGGAATGATGCCTCCTTTGTAAATACTCTTGCCGAAATCAGGAATTATTTTATGCACATCAATTTCGCTGATATGACCCAGTCCGTTGCATTTCTGGCAGGCACCATAAGGTGAATTAAACGAAAAAGTATTTGGCTGGGGTTCATCGTACGAAATTCCTGAAGTGGGGCACATTAAGTTTTTTGAAAAAAAACTTATTTGGGAATTAGGATTAAGGATTTGGGATTTTTGAAAATCCTTATTCCTAAATCCTGAATCCTCAATCATGATTGTTCCTTTTCCATACTTCATAGCCAGTGCAATAGAATCTGCAAGGCGTTTTTCATTTTCAAATCTTACTTCAGGGGTGTCAATTACCAATTCAATGTCGTGTACTTTGTATCTGTCTGCATGCATGCCGTGTTTCAGCGGAGAAACTTCTCCATCAAGGCGCACTTTTGTAAAACCATTTTTTCTGAACTGCTCGAATTGTTCTCGGTAATGTCCTTTCCTCGCACGCACAACAGGAGCGAGAACCATTATTTTTTCTCCCTTATATTTTTTCCGGATTATATCAAGAATCTGGTCTGAAGTGTAGCGCACCATTTTTTCTCCCGATACATATGAATAGGCATCCGACACACGTGCAAAAAGTAAACGCATGAAGTCATAAATCTCCGTGATGGTTCCCACAGTTGAGCGCGGATTTCTGCTAACCGTTTTCTGCTCTATCGAAATTACAGGAGAAAGCCCTGTGATCTTGTCAACATCCGGGCGCTCCATATTTCCCAGAAACTGGCGGGCATAGGCTGAAAATGTTTCCACATACCGCCTTTGCCCTTCAGCGTAAATAGTATCAAAGGCAAGAGACGATTTTCCGCTTCCGCTCAAACCTGTGATGACGACCAGCTTATTTCTCGGAATTGAAACATCAATGTTTTTAAGGTTGTGAACCCGTGCTCCGATTACTTCAAGGAATTCTGTTTCTGATATTACATCTGAAACAATTTCATCTGCTTCGTTCATTGCTGTCTCAGGGAATCGTGCGGGGTGATTGGAACTTCGGGCTGGTAGGTTTCAGTGCGCATGCCCAAACTATCAGAAGAAGAAAGGCGGGCAATGTATTCTTCGTTGTAACCGGGCTTAGGAATCTCTATGATATAAGTTTTTTTATCCTTGTTGGTGAGATAATTTTTTCTGAGCCATGGGTTGAAGTATTTCAGGATTTTATAACTCAGGTTATTTGTTTGCGCGAAGTCAGCCAGATCGGTAATAGAACTGTCAATTTTTATTTCCTGAGTTGGAATAGAAGGATACAAATCTTTTTTTCTTAACTGATATCCGTATTTTTTCGGATTGGAAATCACTTCCTTGACTGCGAGAATTCTGAAAATGTAACGTGCGGTTTCTTCGTTCAATGCTAAATCGTAGTAGGAACTTGCCTTTTGCCTGTCAATTTGTTTTTTCAATCCGTCAATACCAACGTTATAAGAAGCAGCAGCAAGAGTCCAGTTGCCGAAAGTTTTGTAAGCATCTTTAAAATATCTGCAAGCTGCTTCTGTAGATTTTTCCACATTATAGCGCTCATCCACTTCCTCATTTACCTCAAGTCCATATTGTTTTGCTGATCCATCCAAAAACTGCCAGTAACCCGTTGCCCCTTTTGGTGATACGCTGTTGGTGAGATTGCTTTCGATTAGCGCGATATATTTGAAATCATCGGGCACTCCGTTCTTTTTCAGAATGTCAGCAATAAGAGGAAGCCACCGATTGGCGCGCTTGTGCATTAAGATAGTTTGTGAATGAAAATAAGTATTTACAAGCAGTTCGCGTTCCATGCTTTCAATTACAGTGAAATCAAAGACAGGAACTTTTTCATTGGCGAACTGCAGGTCTTTCGGAATCATCACACCGTAAATTTTATTATTCGCCAGAAATGATTTCCAGTATAAATCATCTTCATCAGTCATCTTAGCTGAGAAAATAAAAAACTCCAAAGGAATCAGCAGGAGAAGAATCATTACGGTGATTCCCCAGAATTTTTTTCTTTCGGAAAAAAGGATATTAATTTTATGAAAGATGTTTTTCAGCATTCTTGACAAGGTCTTTTGTGGAAATATCAACAGGGTCAGGTGAACGTTTAACAATTTTCTTTTTGACTTTTGTGATAGCGAAAAGGAAAAAGAAAACGGTGATAGGAAAAATGGAGAACAGAGAAAATTCTTCAATTCCCCATGAAGTGACTTTGGTTTCAATAATGTAAACAATCACCAGTGAAACAAACCCGATTCCTCCAAACAGTACAGCAATTCTTTTTTCGGTAATACCTATGAAAAATAAATTATGCGTAGTATGATCTCTTCCGCCTACGAATGGAGAGTGACCTTTAAGCATTCTGTTTAATACGACAATGGTCGTGTCGGCAATCGGCAGAATAAACGCTGTTGCAACAACCATGATTTGTTTTGAAGGTTGAATTATGTTGCTGAGTGAAGTGGAATCATTCCAGAAATAAATTATTCCTATGGATGCGAGCATCAGCCCGATGATCTGGCTGCCTGTATCGCCCATATAAAGTTTTGAAGGATGCCAATTGAAAATAAGAAATCCGCTAATCGAACCAACGAGTCCGATAAGAATCAGGAAATGAATATTGTTATGCGCGCCTGAAGAATAAATCAGCATCCCGGCAGTTGAAAAAATAAAAATTGAAACAACTGATGCGATGGCATCCATGTTGTCGAGCATGTTTACGGAATTCATGATGCCAACCACCCAGAGAATGGTGATAAGGTAATTCAAAAACATATCTTCGAAAATTCCGATATGAATTCCTGAGTAGCAAAGTATTGCTCCGCATAAAATCTGAACAAAAAGTTTCAAAAGAGGTTTTGTGTTGTAGGCATCATCGGCAAGTCCCATCATGAATGCAAGTGTGGCTGTGCCCAGCAATCCTACCACTTTTTTATTCCACAAAACTTCCTGTGCCTGAAAAAACATGGAGTAACAGGTGAGCGAAATAAGGAAAACAATATAAAAAGATATTCCCCCAAAAGCTGGTTTTGAGGTGCTTGCCCATCGGATGATGGTTTCTTTTTTATCGCGGATACCGAGCGTATGGGCAAAGCGAAGAAAGAGCGCATTAATAAGGAACGAAAATCCAAATGCACATAGAAAAAAGATGATATAAAAAATTGCCATGCTTTCTTAAATGAAACCTAAAGATAAGAAATTTCACGGTGACAAGAATGAAAAAGAGGAGCAGAACTATTTCTTGAATAATCCGTGCAGTTCTCCATCAATCTTGCGGATGATTTTTCCCAGATCTTCTTTCTTCTCAGAAAATTTATTGTCGTCAATGTCAATAATGAGAAGACGGCTGGTTTTATGCTCCTGCTCGTATTTTGTAACCCATGCTTCGTAGCGTTCATTCAGGCGCTGGAGATAATCAAGGCGGATTGCTTTTTCATATTCGCGCCCTCGTTTCTGAATTTGTTCAACAAGAGTTGGTATGGAAGCGCGGAGATAAATCAATAAATCAGGTGGCTGAACAAACGATTGCATGAGGTTGAAAAGACCTAAGTAGTTTTCAAAATCACGCGTTGTCATCAATCCCATGGAATGAAGATTGGGCGCGAAAATATTTGCGTCTTCATAAATGGTTCTGTCCTGAATTATATTTTTTTTGCTCTTGCGGATTTCAATCACCTGTTCAAAACGGCTGTTCAAAAAGAAAACCTGCAGGTTGAATGACCAGCGCTGCATGTCTTCGTAAAAATCATTCAAGTACGGATTGTTGTCTGCGTCCTCGTAATGAGCCGTCCATTTATAATGTTTCGCAAGAAGCGTGGTGAGTGTGGTTTTTCCCGACCCGATGTTGCCCGAAACGGCTACATGCATGGTGGATGCGGGGCTATTTTTGGTTTTTGACATGGTAAATATCTAGGCTTTTTTGTTTCAGCAAATATAGTTTTTCTTTTTCTGTGCGGGCATCAATAATATTGATTTCGGGGAGGGAAATTTCTGCATCTTCAAGCGTTTTCATGTTGTAGCTTTTGAGTTTTCCCTCCTTGAAATAAATTATATCGTCATTTGAAATTTGAAAGTGATGAAGTCCTTTGATGGGTATGATTTTGTTGTAAGTTCCGTATATATCAAAGACAAGAATTCCCTTTAGAGAATCGTTCATAAAAACTTTGTTGTATTGTTCTGTGACGAAGTCAGGATTTGTTTCCATTCCTGTTAGCTGGGAAATATTTCCCGTCTGTTGTGTCTTCTGAAGATTTTGATCAAAGCGGATAAGTTCAGAATTCTGCTTGCTGAAAATCCAGAAACCGTTATCATGAGAAGAGCAGACGAGAGAAGTTTGATTATAACCCAGTGCATCAAGCGAAATAGAATTTCCCGAAGGAGCAAACATATTATCTAAAAGAAGAATCTGCTGAAAAGATTTATAGAACAATAAAACCTTTAGTGAATTGCTTGCGTCAACAGAAGTGATGTTGCCAAGATTTTTGTTGCTGAAATTTTTAAGAAGATTTCCATCGCCATCATATTTTTCAACAAGGGTTCCATTAAATAAATAAGAGTTACCAAGATTGTCGGTTGTGATAGAAGAGAAACTTGCAGGAATGGATTTTAGTAATTTGAATTTTTCATCTTTGTCTAAAGCCCATGTTTGTTCCGGGCTTTGCTGTAACCCCGACATTAATGTCGGGGTTAATAATACAAATGCAAATAAGGGCTTCAGCCCTGATTTTTTTTTGACGTGCAAAAATATTTTTTTCATTTGTGTGAGCCGAGAATGGGATTTGAACCCACGACCCGCTGATTACGAATCAGCTACTCTACCCCTGAGCTATCTCGGCAAAAATAGTTCCAAGTTTCATTGCATAGAAATAATTTCATCAACATATTTTCTTTCATTGGAGAGACGAGGAATTTTGTTTTGTCCTCCCAGTTTATTTTTTTCTTTCAGCCAGTTGTAAAAGGTTCCTTCTTTCATCTGACGGACGATAGGCAAACGTAAAACAAAGTTATTAAAACGCTTTGCTTCGTAGTCAGAGTTCAATGATTTCAATGCGTTATCCAAAACCTCAGTGAAATAATTTATATCTTCAGGAAACTTTTCAAATTCTATCAGCCATTCGTGAGCACCACTTGATTTTCCCTCCATGTAAACGGGCGCAACTGTATATTCTTTCACCAGCGAATTTGATTTTTCGCAGGCAATCTTAATTGCTTTTTCCGTATTATCAATAATTACTTCTTCGCCAAACGCATTCAAAAAATGTTTTGTTCTTCCTGTGATTCTGAAACGATAGGGATTTGTGGATGTAAATTTTATTGTATCTCCCAGTTGATAGCGCCACAATCCTCCGTTAGTAGAAATTACCATTGCATAGTTTTGCCCTGTTTTTACTTCGTGAAGGGGAATTGTTTTAACGTTCTGGCCATTATCTGTCGGAAAAAACTCATAGTAGATTCCGTAGTCAAGCATGAGTAGAAGTTCACTTGATTTTTTCTGGTCCTGCAAGCCGAAGAACCCCTCTGATGCGTTGTAAAGTTCAAAGTGATGTACGTTTCCTTTTCCGAAAAGTTGTTTGAAGTTTTCCTTATAAGGAGAAAAATTTACTCCTCCATGAAAATAAACTTCAAGGTTGGGCCACACTTCTTTTATGGTTTTCTTTCCAGAAATTTCCAAAATGCGTTTCAGCAAAACATTCATCCAGGAAGGAACACCAGCAATGCTCGTTACATTTTCAGTCATGGTTGCGTTCGCCATCTTATCAAGTTTCTCTTCAAAGTTGCTCATAAGTGCGATGGACAAATCGGGTGCGCGGAAAAATTCTGCCCACAGAGGAAGGTGTTGCATGAGAATAGCGGAAACATCTCCGTGATACGATTCATGATTGCCGAAACTGTCGGTGTAATGGCTACCACCAAGCGCCAAACTTTTTCCTGTGAAGAGTTCCGTTTCCGGATAGTTGTTGCAATAGATTGCCAGCATATCTTTTCCGCATTTGTAGTGGCACTCTTCCAGCGATTCTTCACTCAGGGGAATGAATTTGCTTTTATCATTTGTAGTGCCTGATGATTTCGCGAACCATTTTATTTCTGTGCTCCATAAAATATTCTGTTCACCTCTGCGGATGCGCTCAATGTAAGGTTTCATGGAGTCGTAATCCTGAAGCGGAACTTGTTCTGAGAACTGAGTGGGTGAGGAAACAGAATCATATCTGAATTTTTTTCCCCATTCTGTATCCTTTGCTGAATCAATCAGTTTTCTGAACCACTCGTTCTGAACTTCATGCGGGTATTTCATAAACAACTCAATCTGGTGCATGCGTTTGGTCATGAGCCAGGATGCGAAGGAATTTAATAATGCCATCTTTCTTTAGTATCGCGAGTGTGAGATTCGAAGTTTAGTAGACGAAGATAATAATTTGATAATGGATACAGACAGATTTAATACATATGCAATTCCGATTTATCGGGACTGAATCCGTTCTAATCCGTTTGAATCATTCTTGTATTTTAGCAATATGAAACTGACAGGAAGAATAATGAAAATGAAATCGCAACTCGCTGATAAAGTTATTTACCATTTGCCATTGGAAGACAAATTAATTCCGATGAATGAACTGGTTGGCAAAAACATTTCTTTGAAATATGAAAATGAGATTTACTGCATCAGCTGCGGGAAGAAGACGTACAAATCATTCGCGCAGGGATTTTGCTATAACTGCTTGATTTCTTCTCCTGAAGCTGCTGAATGTATAATCCGTCCGGAACTTTGTCTGGCGCATGTGGGAAAAGGGAGAGATATAGAATGGGAAAAAGAACATCACTTACAGGAACATTTTGTTTACCTCGCGCTATCCAGCGAAATAAAAGTGGGAGTTACCCGCTCCACACAAGTGCCAACGCGCTGGATAGATCAAGGCGCTTCTTCGGTGATTCGTTTGGCGAAAGTTCCGTACCGTTATCTGGCGGGAGTGATTGAAGTGGAAATGAAAAAACATTTTACGGATAAAACAAACTGGCAGAAAATGCTCAAAGGGAGCGAGGAACAAGGGAGAAGGGATGAAAAGGATTTAGTGGCAGAGAAAAGAAAAGCAAAGGAACTTCTTCCGGAAGAGTTCAAACAATATTATTCGGATGATGATTTAATTACAGTTATCACTTATCCTGTGATAAAGTATCCTGAAAAAGTGAAGAGCATTGATTTTGAAAAACAGAATTTAGTTTCAGGAAAACTAATGGGCATTAAAGGGCAATACCTTATTATGGAAGACAACTCCGTGCTGAACATCCGAAAGCATAGCGGGTATGTTATTCGTGTAGAGTTTTAGAATTTTAATTTGAGTTGCACTTTCACCTCGCTCTTTGTGTGTCCTTGAATTTCGGTGAGTGAGCCCGCGCTGATTACGTTTTGGTTGGCATAATACGTTTGCGACCAGCGCACCCAAAATTCTATGTGGCGCGTGATGTCGTAGTTTATCATCACGTATGCACGGCTTCCTTTATAATAGTAGGAGGGAATGGAGTAGGCACCGGGGATGTCGGTTTCAAAAGCGTAAATGCGCGTGTCGTAACTTTTTGTGTCGAAGAGCGCGTAGCGGAGCGCAAGAGAAATTTTGCTTCCCATTTTTTTCCAAATCAGATCCTGATAAATGAGGTAGCCGTTTTCTTTTTCGGGTTTTGATTTATCATCGAGCACAATATATTCCACGCGGTTACGGAGTTTCAGCGATGGAGAAATCTGGTAAGCGATATGCCATCGGTAATTTGTCTGCTTAAACGGTGTGATGAAATCAATTTCATCCAGCGAATTATCATTCACAAATTTATCTTTTTGTTTATAGCGAATGTATGTGTCAAATTTCTTGTTCGGTGTATAGTTCAACTGAACAAGAAAATCATTTCCGCTGGATGGCGCATTGACTTGATATTTCAGCCATGGGAAAACAAAATGGTCGTAGTAGGCATTGAGAGAAATTGTTCTTGATGGTTTTGCCGTTATACCGAAATATAATCCCTGTTCGTTTGCTGGTGTAGAACTTTCAGCAAAAGCATTTGCAAATAAACTTTGATAATTTTTTGGGAAGTTCCTATGGAGAACAGAAAGAGAAAGTTTCGGGTCGAGGGCGATGATACAGCCATTCAAGTAGGACAGGTTACTAACCTGTCTAACACTGCTGCTCATGGCAACTTCACCGAAGAAATTAAAATTGCGAATGAGGAGTGAATAATCCGCGCCAACATTCGTGAGTTGTTTTCCCGTGAACTCAAACTGATTGTAAGTGGAAAGCGAACGGTTGAGTTCTGCGCCAAACACAGATTGAATGCCTGTAACGCCTATGGAATATTTTCTTTTGTGATAAGAAACATTTCCGCCAAAAATAGTTTGGGTGATGGCGTGCTTGTCGGCAATTTCAGATGGTGTGGTGTGAAGACCTGTGGTTTGAAGGGAAGAAACTTCTTCTACGTTTAAACTGTCGGAGAGCGTGATGTTGGCATCAATTTTTTTCTGTGAGAAGAATCCTGTTGCCTGAAATATTTTGCTTCCACCCGTGAACGCCAAACCACGCATGAAAAGATTTTCATCTGCGGATGTATAAGGTCGAACGCCTCCTGCGTTTTTCTTGATTCCCATCGCGTCAGAGGATTTTCCATACGCAAGTCCGCTCCATGTAGTCAAACCCTGTCCAAAACCAACCTGATAATCTCCAATCGCCAGCGCTTTGATAAAGCGAATGTTTTTGATGAATAAATGCGCGGAATAAAAATCAAATCCGTCTTTTGGTTTTCCTTTCAGTAAAGAATCATAATAAGGATATTTAAAGTTTTGATTTTGCTTGAAGAATAATTCTCCCGGGTCTTTGTCTGCGGTAATTCCTGCGCTCACATTGCTTCCATAAGTAAAACGGTAGCGTGAATAAATATGCTGAGGACTTCCGATATAACGGGAGTTCGGGCTGCCATTAATTCCAGCAGAATCAATAGGAGAAAATCCTGTTTGGTCTTCTAGAATTTGTTGTCCGCGCAGAATGAAAGTATGATTTCCCTGCTGAAGAATTTCTTTCAGCGTAACGTGCGGATCTTCGCTGATGTCAAGCACTTTTATATAAGGAAGAATTTTTTGTATTGTTCGCACATCAAAGCCGTCAATGCTCTGAAGTTCGTACAAAGAAATAAGTTTTCCATTTTTCTCTATGTGGGCGAGCAGATTTTCAATTTGAAGTTCATCCAGCAAACCGAGTTCTGTAAGTTCATTTGTATTCGTATTGTTTAAGTTAATGGGGCGCTTATTATAAACGGTCAGCGCTTCAAGAAGAATGGTATAATCGGTTTCTTCGTTCTGCGATTGTTCAGCAAGGTTTTCTAATTTTTGTTCGATGGAGGTTTCGATTGTGTCCTGAGCAATTGCCTCACCCCCAGCCCCTCTCCGAAGGAGAGGGGAGAAAAATATAAGAAGAAGAAAAATTATTTTCCTCATCACTTCTCCTCCCCTTCGGGGAGGTTGGGAGGGGCTTTTGGTTTTCATTTTTCCTTTTCAAATTGATAAATCAATCCCACCTGCGGACTGAATCCAAGCGTGGAATGATAAGTGGAAGAAATATCTAACCTGAATTGTTTCAGGTTTACTCCAATTCCAAAACAACTCAGCGAAGGGTTTGAAGAAACACCCGCGCGCAGAAATAATTCTTTAATCAGTTTGTATTCTAATCCTGCTTTTATCATTGCCTTTTTCTCAATGTCTTTTTCTGTTTCAACGGCTATGAAAACTTTTTCAGAAAATTTGTAATCAAAACCTAATCGCATGATGGTTGGAATGCGTTCATCATTGTAAGAAACAAGTTTTGCTTTTGCAAGATTGAAGATGTGTGCTCCAATTGTAAAATTTTTTAAAGGCTTTGCCTGAATTCCTGCTTCAGCAACGAATGAATTTTTCTTTCCGTATTCAGAAATGTTTGTTCCGAAATAATCCAAAGAAATCCCTGCTGATATTTTTTCTCCGAAAGATTTTCCGAAGGAAAGTCCTGCTTTGGTTTCGTTGTAAACCGGGTAGCCGAAAGTAGAAACAAGAATTCCGAAAGTTCCTCCTTTCACAGGCAAAGCAAGCGCCAGCGCTTTTGTGCTGAGTTCCTTCATCATAAAAGGATTCTGGTAAACAACTCCTCCGATAAATGTTTTTTGAAATCCTAATCCCGCCTGGTTGTTTTGAACTGCCCAGACATCTGCAAGAGAAACGGAAGCGTTGCCTAATCCAGATGAGCGAGAACCTAATGGCTGATTTTCAGTAGCCAGTAGCCAGTAGCCAGTAGCCAGTAGCCAAAAGGAAGTTAGTAAGGTAGTTTTCATTTTAATTGTCTGAGGTAAAGTTGAACAGTATTTTCAAGTCCGTAGTATAATGTGTCTGAAATTAAAGCATGTCCGATTGAAACTTCGAGCAAGTTAGGAATATTTTTATAAAAGTAATTGAGATTTTCCAAACTCAAATCGTGCCCTGCATTTATTCCGATACCAAGTTTGTTTGCCAGTTTTGCAGATTCAATAAACGGTTTGATGGCTTCTTCCTTAGTCTTTGAAAAATTCTTTGCATAGGATTCTGTGTAGAGTTCAATTCTGTCCGCTCCTGTTTTCACTGTGTTCCGAATGTGTTTCAGATTCGTTTCAATAAAAATAGAAGTTCGGATTTTATTTTTCTTCAGTTCTGAAATAATTTCTTTCAGGAAACTTTCATTTTTGACAGTATCCCATCCTGCGTTGGAAGTTAAAACTCCAGGCGGATCGGGGACAAGCGTTGCCTGCTCTGGCTTTACTTTCAAAACCAAATCCATCCAGTCCTTTGAAGGATAACCTTCAATATTAAATTCTGTTGTGATGAACGGTTTTAGTTTCACCGCATCATCGTATCGGATGTGCCGTTCATCAGGTCGTGGATGAACAGTAATTCCCTGCGCTCCAAACCGCTGAATGTCAACTGCACATTTCAGAACATCAGGTAAATTTCCTCCCCTAGCATTGCGGAGCGTTGCAATCTTATTTATGTTGACAGAGAGTTTTGTCATATTCAGCTCTAAAAGTAAAAAATGTACATTTGTAACAAAGGTATGTTTATAAATCTTTTATTGACGAAACATATCAGCACATCGCACGTTTAATTTTGAAAAG
Organism: Bacteroidota bacterium; assembly: GCA_016213405.1. Taxonomy (NCBI): domain Bacteria; kingdom Pseudomonadati; phylum Bacteroidota; species Bacteroidota bacterium. The sequence continues at coordinate 22,600 of JACRAM010000068.1, read as the reverse complement.
CGAAACAAAATGCTCGCCTACGAATTGATTACAGAAGAAGTTCCTTCACTCAAACCCACCGACACTGGTAAGAAAGTTCTTGACTGGATGGAGGACTTCCGCATATCTCATCTCCCCGTTGTAAACAAAAGAGAATTTCTCGGACTGGTTTCTTACACTGATCTTCTTGATTTGAATAACACAAAAAAAACAATTGACCACCTGCGTGTATCAATGATAAAAGCATTTGTGCGCGAGGACTATCATATTTTTGATGTGCTCAAAGTAATTTCAAATTACAACGTAAGTGCAGTGGCGGTGCTTGACGCGGACAATAATTATATGGGCGTTATCACTGCAGATTCCATCATCCAGAAAATTGCGAACATGCCTTTTGTGCACGAACCGGGTAGTATTGTTATTTTGGAGTTGAACACTAAAGATTATTCTCTTTCACAGATCGCGCAACTTGTGGAAGGCAACGATGCAAAGATTCTGAATATGCACATCAACGCACATCACGATTCTACAAAAATCGAAGTCACGCTGAAGATTAACAAAGAAGATTTATCCCCTATTCTGCAAACATTCAACCGCTACAACTACACCGTGAAAGCCACATTCCATCAAAATAATTTTAACGATGACCTCAAGAAGCGGTACGATGAGTTTATTCATTTCTTAAATATCTGACCGATGCAATGCTTTGTTACAAAAAAACATTTCTGCTGATTTTTCTTTTTCTTTCTTCTTCATTTATTTTTTCTCAAACTGATTCAGTTTCATTTCATGCGAAGCCGAATGACTATGTGGTGATTAATGAAATCAACATCATCGGAAATAAAGTAACCAAGCGCCACATCATTCTTCGGGAAATTCCTTTTTATGCCGGAGATACAATCGAAAAATCCGAAATTGCTGGAAAATTAAAATCTGTGAAAGAAAATCTGCTGAACACTTCGCTTTTTAATTTTGTGACTGTAGATACGATTCCTTCTGGAATCAATCAGGTAAATATACTTATAACCGTTGCCGAACGATGGTACACATGGCCTGTTCCGATTTTTGAGGTGCAGGAGCGGAATTTCAATGAATGGTGGAAGACCAAGAATTTTGACCGTGCCAACTATGGATTTTTTCTCAACCGTGAAAATTTCAGGGGGAGAAAAGAGGAGTTGAGTATTTACGCACAGTTTGGATATACAAAGAAGTATGGGATTGCGTATGATATTCCATATCTCAACCACAAGCGAACCAGCGGTGCTGGTTTTTCTTTTTCTTTCTCACGCAATCATGAGATACCTTATATGACGCTCGATAACCACCAGCTCTATTTCAAAAATCCTGATGAGTATGTTCGAAAAGAATTTTCAGGGAAGCTGAAATATTATTACCGAAAGGGAATTCATAACTCTCATTATGGCGAAGCAAAATTTGTTGATGCATTTGTTCACGATACTATCCGCTCACTCACGATAGATTATTTTGTGAACAACCAGACGGAGATGAAATATCTTGCATTGGATTATTCTTATACTAGTGATTACCGCGATTCAAAACAATACCCTTTGAAAGGCTATTTTTTTGAAGTTGAAGCAATCAAACTTGGTTTAGGACTTCTTCCTGATGAAAAATTAGATATCACAAATTTCTATTTCACTTTCAGGAATTATCAGAAACTATCAAACAGATTTTATTTTTCTGGCGGAATACACACAAAACTATCTGCTAATATCAATCAACCCTATTACGTTCAGAGAGGGCTTGGGTGGAAAGATTATGTTCGCGGTTATGAGTATTATGTGATTGACGGGCAACGATACGGAACAGCGAAACTCGGATTAAAATATGAAATCATTAAACCGCATGTGAAATCGATTCCGCTTCCGCTCAATAAATTCAATACGTTTCATTACGCGCTTTATGCAAGTATTTATGGAGATGCAGGTTATGTTGACGATCATCAGTATTCTGGGGCAAATCCGCTTGCCAATTCTTTCCTTTATGGATATGGTTTTGGTTTAGATTATGTGACTTATTATGACATCATCATCCGCCTTGAATGTTCAGTAAATAAAATGAAAGAGATTGGATTTTTTGCACATTTCAATGCAGGAATTTAATTCTTCCTCTCACATTCCATTTTTGTATATTCGTAAATCATGACCGTTGCTATCTACGCACGACCGCATTCTACAAATGCTTCTGCAGAAGCGCTTCAGACGCTTTACCGTCAATTGAAAAAAAACGGAATCGAAGTTATTATTTACGAACCTTTTATTAAAGAAGCCGGAAAGAAAATAAAACTGAAAACAAAAAATACATTTACAAAGCATAAGGATATAAAAGGTAAAGTAAAATTTCTTTTCAGTATTGGAGGTGACGGCACTCTTCTTGAAACCTTAACGCTCGTCCGCGATTCGGAAATTCCGGTAATGGGAATCAATACAGGGCGTTTGGGGTTTCTTTCGAGCATTTCTGCCGATGAAATAGAAATAGCCTTGGATGCAGTGCTGAAAGGAAAATATTCTGTAGACAAAAGAACGTTGCTTGAATTGGATGTGAAAGGAAAACTTTTTGGCGACTGCAAATTCGCATTGAATGAAATTTCTGTACAGAAAACGGATTCTTCTTCCATGGTCACCATTCATGCTTCTCTGAATGGAAAGTTTTTGAACTCGTACTGGGCGGATGGATTGATTGTCGCAACACCCACGGGTTCAACCGCCTATTCTCTCAGTTGTGGCGGTCCCATCATCATGCCCGATTCAGATAATTTTATCATCACGCCTGTTGCTCCGCATAATCTGAATGTGCGCCCTGTGATTATTTCTTCAAATGATGTTATTGAGCTGGAAGTGGAGGGAAGAATACCGAATTTTTTATTATCCCTTGATTCCCGCTCAGAAAACATTCAATCATTCGGAAAACTTAAAATCAAAAAAGCAGATTTCTATTTTTCAATAGTTAAACTTGATAATCATGATTTCCTTTCTACCCTCCGGAATAAACTGATGTGGGGAGCAGATAGGAGAAATTGATTAAAATATTTATTCATTATCTTCGTTAACCCCGTAGGATAATCCCGTTGAACAATAGGGTGAGCTAAACTAAAAATATCCAACGGGGTTAAGGCAATTATGAAAAGAATTAAAAAATATTTTGTATTATTTCTCACTTCTCACTTCTCACTTCTCACGTTGTATTTGTCCGCTCAGGATGGTGATATGTATGTCCCCCGTCCGCTCAAAATCAATCCTGCCTCCGCTGAACTTGGAATTTTTCTTGGCGGAAGTTATTATACTGGCGATCTGAATCCGTCCGGGCATTTTAATCGTTTCACCCGGCCCGCAGGCGGATTTCTTTACCGTTTGAATTTTAATTCCCGCTTTTCAGCAAAAGCAATTGGTTCGCTTGGCATTCTTGAAGCCGATGATGCCTATTCGCTGAACGATGCTCATCACAACAGGAATCTGAACTTTAAATCAAAGATTATGGAATTTGCAGTGGAGGGTGAATTTAATTTTCTTCCTTACACTACAGGAAATAAAAAATCTGCTATCACCACTCCTTATGTTTTTGCCGGAGTTGCAGTATATCACTTTAGTCCTCAGGGATTATTGCAGGGAAGGTGGTATAATCTTCAACCGCTGGGTACTGAAGGGCAAGGTACTACCTTCTCAGGCGAAAAATCCTATTCACTCACGCAGTTTTCAATTCCATTTGGTGTTGGAATGAAAGTGAATACCGCAAAGCGCATTGGCATCAACTTCGAGTGGGGCTTGAGAAAAACATTCACCGATTATCTTGATGATGTTAGCGGAAAATATGTTGACCCTGTTCTTCTGGCTTCCGAAAAAGGTCCTGCTGCCGCAGCGCTTTCTGACAAAAGTATTGTTAAAGAAGGTGGCAGCAATACCGGCAGGCAAAGAGGCAATTCTTTTACAAAAGATTGGTACTCTTTTGCAGGTGTAATTATCACTTTCAGAATGAAGGGCAACGAAGGCGAGTGCGATATTCCTCATTAGTTTATAGGTGTGTTTGGATTTTGGGTTATTACTATTCCCCCTATCCTATTTCTTCCATTATCTTTGCAACCCTATGCCAGAAGAAAAAAAAGAAATGTCTTTCTTGCAGCATCTCGAAGCGCTGCGCTGGCATTTGGTGCGCTCCGCTATAGCGGTAATGGCGCTTGCTTGCGTATTATTTTCCTATAAAGATTTTGTTTTCACCACCGTCATTTTCGGTCCCATGCATTCTGACTTTCTTACCTACCGCGCCCTTTGTAAAGTTTCTTATTTAGTTGGTTTAGGAGATTCACTTTGCATGCAAAGCATTTCGTTCGAACTGATCAATATTGATTTGTCCGGACAATTTACCACACATATCTGGACCTCTGTAATTGGAGGATTGATCCTTGGCTCTCCCTATGTTTTATGGGAACTTTGGAGGTTCATCCGTCCTGCCCTTCAGGAAAAGGAAAAAAAATATACTACGGGTGTTGTGCTGTATGCTTCATTACTTTTTATCACAGGAATTCTTTTCAGCTATTATATTATTGTACCTATGACAATAAATTTTCTTGGCAATTACCAGGTAAGCACATTGGTTCAGAATAAAATCTCGATGGATTCGTACATCGGCACAGTAACGATTCTTACCTTAATCATGGGGTTGGTATTTGAACTGCCCATCATCATTTTTTTCCTGACTAAGATTGGTCTGATCGGTCCTTCATTCATGCGCAAATACCGCAAGCACGCTGTGATTGTCATTCTTATTGTTGCAGCTATTATTACGCCTACTTCAGATATTCCTACTCTTGTTATAGTGTCTGCGCCATTATATGTATTGTACGAAGCAAGTATATTTGTTTCGAAATATGCAGAAAAAAAATCTTCTACTTGAACGATTGTTGATAAGAACAATATAGTATGCAGATAAGATACTTCTCTATTTCATTTCTTCTGTCTTCTGTCTTCTGTCTTCTGTCTTCTGTCTTCTCATTTTCTCAGGAGACTAAAATCACCGGAAAAGTTTATGACTCACAGACACGGGAAGCGCTCCCGTTCGTAAACATTAAATACAAAGGAGGCAAACCCTTCACAACAACGGATGTGGATGGTAATTTTTCTCTCATCACGTTAACTCCCTCTGACAGCATTGAGATTTCGTATATCGGCTACAAGACCAAAAAACTGAAAGTCAAAAAAAATAGTGCACAGGCACTGAGCATTTCGCTCGATCCGGATCAGTTTACATTAAATGAAGTGGTGATTCTTCCGGGAGAAAACCCTGCGCACCGCATTCTTAGAAAAGTAATTGCACATAAAGATCAGAACGACAAGGAAAAACTTTCCTCTTTTGAATACGAAGTATATAACAAGATAGAGTTTGATATGAATAATATACCGCCTGAGTGGAAGAAGAAAAAAGTTTTAAAACCGATAAAATTCGTTTTTGATTATATTGACAGCACCAGCGTGACAGAAAAACCTTACCTCCCCTTGCTTTTATCAGAAACCATTTCTGAGTATTTCTATAAAAAAAATCCGAGATTCAGAAAAGAAATCATCACGGCAAGCAAAGTATCCGGAGTGCAGGACAAGAGCATATCGCAGTTCATGGGTGAAATGTATCAGAACGTGAACATTTATGACAACAATATTTTAGTTTTCGGCAAGCAATTTCCCAGTCCGATTTCTGATAATGCGTTGAACTATTACAAGTTCTATCTCATCGACAGTGTGTTTGTTGGAAATAACCGTTGCTATCAGCTCCAGTTCAAGCCCAGAAGAAAGCAAGAGTTTGCTTTTGCCGGAAACCTATGGATTGCAGACACAACTTTCGCGGTAAAACGCCTCGATATGTCAGTTCCCGATGATGTAAATCTCAATTTTGTAAAAGCACTGGCAGTCGTACAAGAATATTCGCAAATTAAAAAAGATTCTCTTGATGAAGCAGGCACCTGGATGCTGAGCAGAGACAGGCTGGTGATAGATTTTAAATTGGATGATAACCGGAAAAAACCAAGGCAGGCTGGGTTCTACGGAAGGAAAACCACTTCTTATAAAAATTTTGTCATCAACAAACCGAGAGAAGACGATTTCTATAACCGCACGGATAACCTGGTAGTGCAGGATAGTGCTGAATTGAAGGATGACAAGTTCTGGGAAAAAGCGCGGCACGACACATTGTCTAAGAATGAAAAATTAATTTATCATATTGTTGACACAGTAAAATCCATGCCCATCTACCGCACCTGGTATAACTGGATCTACATTTTTGTTACAGGATACAAGCAGTTCGGCAAACTGGAGTTTGGACCTTATTACAAAACATACAGCTATAACGATGTGGAAGGACACCGTTTCCGCGCGGGTTTCAGAACTTCTGATGATTTCAGCCGATGGGTTGAGTTCAGCGGTTTTGGCGCGTATGGAACAAAGGACGAAACATTCAAATATAATCTGGCTTTTAAATCTTTTATCACGAAAAAACCACGACAGATTGTTTACCTCGATTATAAAGATGATTTGGAAATTCTCGGTCAGAGCGCCAATGCTTTCACGAGCGATAATATTATTGCCACGGCTTTTCGCAGAACTCCTCTTAATAACATGACCAGCATTCAGCAATCAAAAATCGGCTATGAGTGGGAGCCATTTCCGGGTTTCAATACAAAATTATTTTTAACAAACAGGGTAATGACACCCAAAGGCATACAGAGTTATAAATACGTGAACGATTCCAATGACACCTTATCGCTTAACAATATTATTTCTTCTGAAGCCAAGGCGCAAATTCGTTTTGCCTACAATGAAAAATACATTGAGTACACTTTTGCGCGAACCAGCACCGGCACGCGTTATCCTGTTGTTACATTAAACTATACCTACGGAGCAAAAAATATTTTGAAAAGCGATTATGAATATCACAAACTTGCACTTAACATAAATGACCGCTTCCGAACCATGCCATTGCTTGGCTATACGGATTACATTATTGAAGCAGGAAAAATTTTCGGAACAGTTCCTTACCCGCTTCTTGAACTTCATGGCGGAAATGAAACTGTCATATATGATGCCTATGCTTTTAATATGATGAACTATTATGAATTCGGAAGCGACCAGTATTTAACCGTTCAGGCATTTCATCACTTTGACGGATTTTTTCTGAATCACATTCCGCTGATGAGAAAATTAAAATGGAGAGAAGTCATATCAGCAAAAGGATTGATTGGCGATATAACAAAAGAAAACAAAAATTCCCTTCTGTTTCCTGGAACCCTTTCATCGCTCAACAAAAAACCTTATTACGAAGTGAGCGCAGGCATCGAAAACATATTCAAAGTTTTCCGCATTGACGCCTTATGGCGTTTATCCTACACCGATAAAGAATACAAAGCCGCCTATGCATTGAAGAGCGGAGGAAAACATGTTCCGGAATTCGGAATAATGTGGAGTTTGCAGATAACATTCTAACTTTGCAGCATGATTCTCAGAACAGAAAATCTTGTTAAACGCTACCAAAGCCGGGTGGTAGTCAATGATGTTTCTGTGGAAGTGAAACCGGGCGAGATTGTTGGGTTGCTGGGTCCGAACGGAGCCGGAAAGACCACCACCTTCTACATGATAGTTGGATTGATAAAGCCCAATGAAGGAAAAATATTTCTTGATGATAAGGAAATTACCAACGAACCCATGTACAAGCGCGCGCAACTGGGGATCGGATATCTGCCGCAGGAGGCATCCGTGTTTCGCAAGTTAAGTGTGGAAGATAATATCCGTGCCGTGCTGGAGATGACCAAACTTACTAAATCAGAACAGAAAAATAAATTAGAAAGCCTCATTGATGAATTCGGATTAAGCAAAATCAGAAAAAGCAATGGCGATTTGCTTTCGGGCGGAGAAAGAAGAAGAACAGAAATTGCCCGATGCCTTGCCACCAATCCCAATTTTATTCTGCTCGATGAACCTTTTGCGGGTATTGATCCCATAGCGGTAGAAGACATTCAGAACATTGTGCGCAAGCTGAAAGAAAAAAACATCGGCATCCTCATCACCGACCACAACGTGCACGAAACCCTAAGCATCACCGACCGCACGTATCTGCTCTTTGAAGGAAGCATCATTAAAGCAGGCACCGCCCAGGAACTTGCCGATGACGAACAGGTGCGCAGGGTTTATCTCGGAAAGAATTTTGAGTTGAGGTAATTCCCGTCAGTCCGTAATTACTAATTTGTCTGTTGCTAAAGTTTTACCCTCTTCTGTTAAGCGAACAAAGTACAGCCCGCTTGGGAGATTGTCACGGAACAGAGTAACTGTATGCCCGCTGATGTTTTTTATTTCTTTTACTGCCTGCCCGTATAAATTGTAAACAGTGAGAGTTGCGTTGAGTAAAAGATTGTTTGTCTGCATTGTTGTCTGCGCGTAAAATGGGTTAGGAAAGATTGAAATAGAAATTGGATTTTTATATTCATTAATTCCATTTCCGTTAGGATCGTATTCCCAAAAATCTTTATAGCCTATCCAGAATTCATTGCTTCCTGTTCCAACATATCCTTTATTGCCAATAGAAAATCCTACAGCTTCACATCTTCCTACTCCACTAAAGGTAGCCTTTTGACCCCAGATGTTTGTTGATTTATCCCACTCCCAGAAATCATTTAAGTAATATGTTGTATCACTTAGACCGGTTGCGATGTATCCTTTTGTGTTAATTGAAAAAGCTGCTGAATTATATTTTGGTATTCCACCATAGTTTGATTTTTGAGACCAGGTATTTGTTGTCTGATCCCATTCCCATAAATCATTGTAAGTATTTCCACCTTGATAATCTCGCCCAACTCCGATATATCCTTTTGATCCAATTGAAAATCCTATTGCCTCTTGTCTTATTCCTCCGGCAAAATTTGCTTTTTGAGACCATATATTCGTAGCAGGATCAAATTCCCAAAAATCATCTAATCCTTGCGTTAGTGTTAGAGAGCCTGTTCCAAAATAACCTTTAGAGCCAATTGAAAAACTAACTGGGAAATATCTTCCTGTCCCACCAAAATTTGCTTTTTGAGTCCAAATATTAGTTGCTTGGTCCCACTCCCACATGTCTTTAGCCCACCCCGTAGTATCAGCACCTAATCCTATATAGCCTTTTGTGCCTATCGAAAAGCCAATTGAATATAATCTTGCTGTTCCAGCAAAATCAGCCTTTTGAGTCCACGCATTAGTTGTCTGATCCCATTCCCAAAAATCTCTGAGTAAAGAATCCGGATATGGATAAGCAAATGGATGATATCTCCCGGTTCCGATATAACCTTTTGTCCCTATTGAGAAACCTACAGCATTTAATCTGCCAAAAGTTCCTACATCAGCTTTCTGTGTCCAAGTCCCTTGTGCATTTATCTGATTATGAAAAACTATTAAGCATTGAGAAACTATCAAAGTAAGTATAAGTTGTCTCATTGTTTTTTGTTTGGGTGTTTTTGCTAATTCGTTCTCGCACAACAAATATACAGTTTCTCTTTTGTTTTCCGCGCAGGGTAGTTAATGAACAGCATATATAGAACTTACGCAGTTTGGACTAAAGTCCGTATTGTGTTGCATTATTTGCCACGACCTTAAGGTCGTGGCAACTGACAAGACACTGAGTTTGCGTACGTCCTATTCTTATTTCTTATCCGGCTCAAAGTCCAGCACAATCGAATTCATGCAATAGCGTTTTCCGGTGGGCGGAGGACCATCATCAAAAATATGCCCGAGGTGGCTGCCGCATCTTGTGCATAAAACTTCTGTGCGGGCCATTCCGATAGAATTATCTGTAACATAAGTGGTGCTGTTCTTCCGGATGGATTCAAAAAAGCTGGGCCATCCGCAGCCGTTTGCAAACTTTGAATCTGAACGGAAGAGCGCGTTTCCGCAGGCAGCACAGTAGTAAGTTCCGGTTCCTTCAAAGTTCCAGTATTTGCCTGAGAAAGCGTATTCGGTGGCTTTGTTGCGGGCAACCTGATAAACACTGTCAGATAAAACTTTTTTCCACTCCGCATCAGAAACATTTAAAGTGGTTGTATCAGTGCGTGAATAATATGGATTGTTTGTATGCTGGGTTTCGTTGTTCATAGTTGTAATTGAATTGTTTTGGTCAGTAGAACTTCCTGCGGAACATCTGAGGTTTAATAAAACAACAATAGAACAATAAAACCATAAAGCAATTGTTAGTTTGTCAAATTGTTTTATTGCTTTCATTTCCCGCCAATCATTTTCTTGATTTCATTCAACTTCATCAGTGCTTCCACAGGCGTAAGCGTATTGATGTCGGTTTTTAAAACTTCATCGCGTATCTGTTCCAGCACCGGGTCGTTCAACTGAAAGAAAGAAAGCTGATAATCGCCAGCCCCTCTTCCGTCTCCCCCAAGGGGAGAAACTCCCTTCCCTTGGGGAAGGGATGGGGATGGGCTTCTTCTGTCTTCCAGTTTCTGCAGTATCTCATTCGCCCTGTCCACCACTTTTTTAGGCACTCCAGCCATTTTCGCCACATGAATTCCAAAGCTGTGCTCGCTTCCGCCCGGAACAAGTTTTCTGGTGAAAATAATTTTGTTGCCAACTTCCTTTACTGATACATTGAAGTTTTTAATTCTTCCTTCCCTCGTCCCTTGTCCCTCGTCCCTCGTACTTTTCACTGTCTTTTCCATTTCATTCAGCTCGTGGTAATGCGTGGCGAAAAGTGTTTTTGGTTTGGTGGGATGATGATGCAGAAATTCCGCAATCGCCCAGGCAATGGAAATGCCATCGTAGGTGCTGGTGCCTCTTCCGATCTCATCCAGCAATATCAAACTTCTCTCAGAAAGATTATTCAGGATGCTGGCGGTTTCATTCATCTCCACCATGAATGTGGATTCTCCGAGCGAAAGATTATCCGATGCGCCCACGCGGGTAAAAATTTTATCCACCCTGCCGATGTCAGCGTGCTGTGCGGGAACAAAACTTCCCATCTGCGCCATGATAACGATGAGCGCTGTCTGCCTCAGCAAGGCAGATTTGCCCGACATGTTGGGTCCGGTGATGATGATGATCTGCTGATGCTCGTTGTCGAGATAAATATCGTTGGCAACATATTCATTGCCGATGGGCAGCTGCGCTTCAATCACCGGATGCCTGCCCGCCTTGATGTCAATTATTATTGAATCGTTGATATGCGGACGCGTGTAATTATTTTTCTGCGCGGTGCCTGCGAACGAAAGCAGGCAATCAAGCCGTGCTATGAGAGAAGCGTTGAGCTGAATAGGAGGGATGTAATCTGCCAGCGAGAGAATAAGGTCGTTGAACAAACGCGCTTCGAGGGCAAGAATTTTTTCTTCCGCGCCCAGAATCTTTTCTTCGTATTGTTTCAGCTCTTCGGTGATGTATCTTTCGCAATTGCTTAATGTTTGCTTGCGGATCCACTCAGCGGGCACTTTGCTCTTGTGCGTGTTGGTCACTTCCAGGTAGTAGCCAAAGATATTATTGAACCCCACTTTCAGCGAACCGATGTGGGTGCGCTCGCTTTCGCGCTGTTGAATTTCCAGCACATAATTTTTTCCTGACGACATTATTTTCCGCAGTTCATCCAGTTCGGCATTCACTCCATCCGCAATCACTTTTCCTTTGTTGAGCATCGGTGGCGGGTCGGGAACAATTTCTTTTTCTATCCGTTCTCTGATGAGCAGACAAGGATTCAATTGGTCTGCAATTACAGCCCATCCTAAATCCTTCCTATCTCCGTTTCTCCATTGACCTGCGGTCGCAACCTGCGGTTGTGTTTCTGAATCGGAGAGTGGGATAATCGGGGAATCGGGGTTGGGATGGGCTTGGTTTTTTATTTCTTCCACCGCATGGAGCGCTCGTTTTAGATGCGCCACTTCTCTGGGCGAAATTCTTCCGGTGGCAACTTTAGAGATCAGTCTTTCCAGGTCTCCGATGAGGCGAATCTGATGGGAGATTTTTTCCTGAAGTTCCGGATGCTTCAGAAATATCTCCACCATGTTCAGGCGTTCTTCGATTGGCTGTTTTTCTTTCAGGGGCATGGAGAGCCAGCGCTTCATCATGCGCGAACCCATAGGAGAAATAGTGTTGTCAAGAATATCGATCAGTGTTTTTGCTTTTTCGTTGGGGCTCCAGAAAAGTTCGAGGTTGCGGACGGTGAATTTATCCAGCCATACGTAATGCTCCTCTTCAATGCGGGAGATGGACTGAATGTGCTGAATGCGGTCGTGCTGGGTGGCGGCAAGGTAATGAAGCGCAGCGCCAGCGGCAACAATCCCGAAATTCTGATTCTCTATCCCGAAACCTTTCAGCGATGCCGTGCCGAAATGTTTAAGCAACGTTTCATGGGAGAAGTCCTCGCTGAAAACCCATTCGTCCAACCCGTAAGTATAAAATTTCTCTCCGAAGAATTCCGAGAACTTTTTCTTTTTATTTTTCTGAAAGAGTATTTCGCTCGGCTTGAAGTTCTGCAAAAGTTTTTCCGCGTAATCAATGGTTCCCTGCGCCACAAAAAACTCTCCTGTGGAAACATCCAGGAAAGAAACGCCTGCGTTCTTGTCATCAAAGTGAATGGCAGCCAGAAAATTATTTGTTTTATGGTCGAGGATCTTATCGTTGTACGAAACGCCCGGTGTCACCAGCTCTGTGATTCCGCGCTTCACCAGTTTCTTGGCAAACTTCGGATCTTCCAGCTGGTCGCAAATGGCAACGCGGTGCCCGCCACGGACCAATTTTGGCAGATAGGTATCCAGCGCATGATAGGGAAATCCTGCCAGGTCCACTTCAGAAGCGGCACCGTTCCTTCTTTTCGTGAGCGTGATTCCCAGCGTGGCGGCAGTTTTAATTGCATCCTCACCGAAGGTTTCGTAAAAATCTCCTATTCGGAAAAGTAAAATAGCGTCAGGATATTTTGATTTGATGCTGGAATATTGCTGCATCAGCGGAGTTTCAGAATCATTCTCGCTTCCTTTCTTGGCAGTGCGGTATTTATAGATGGACGACATTACAATTTACGATGTATGATTTACGAATTTATCGAATAACTTTGAACCCTTAACATTGAACTTTGAACATTTGATGAGAAAATTAAAGAACTCTGAACTCGAAAGAAAATCATTAAAGGAATTCCGTTCATCGGAGAAACTTCCTATTGTGATTGTTTTGGATAATGTACGAAGCGCATACAATGTGGGTTCTGTTTTCCGAACGGCTGATGCATTTCCTGTGGAAGCCATTTATCTCTGCGGAATAACCTGTTATCCGCCTCACAAGGAAATCCGGAAAACGGCTCTTGGCGCTGAGGATACTGTTTCATGGAAATATTTTAAGTCAATGCTTGAATCAATTCACGAATTGAAGAATGCTGGATATAAAATTTACGCGGTGGAGCAGGCAGAAGGAAGTATACTGCTTGATAACTCTGAACTCCGAACTCCGAACATCAAACTCGCCTTAGTTTTCGGTCACGAAGTGGACGGTGTTCAACAGGATGTTGTGAATGCCTGCGATGGATGCATTGAAATCCCGCAGGGGGGAACAAAACATTCTCTCAATATTGCGGTGAGTGCTGGCGTGGTGCTCTGGGAATTTTTTAGAAAAGAGAAATAATTATTTCTCACTAACATTCATGGCTTCTTCAAGGGTAATTTTTTTGCCATCTTTAAATGCAGCGATACTGGCATCAGGGAAGTATCCTGAAATCCTGTCTTTCATTTTTTCTGCTTCTGCTTGGGAGGGATATTCTCCTACATAATATTTATACGTATCTCCTTCCTGGTATTCCTTTACATTCAGAATGCCCTTGAATCTTGGTGATATTCTGGGCACCTGCTCACTGGAGGTGACAATGCCGACAGAAAAAATAATTTTAGCTTCACTTTTTATTACAGTAAGGGGAGAAGCAATTATAGTTTTTTTTGAGGTGTCAGCTGACATTTCTGTTTCTGTTTCCTTGTGTGTAACTGACTGCAAATTGCCTTGTTTTTTCAGGAGATCATAATTCCTATATAGTTTTTTTACATCATTGTTTATTTGTACGGTATAGTTGTAATCATAATCAAATTTTTTAGTGAATGAATTGAAAAAAATTTTCGCAATAGGATTTTTAAGCACTGAAACGTCTAATCCTTCAACATTTTCGAAAAGGTCAACGCTGAACTCAAAATAGTAATCTCCTTCATTTAACTTCGGCATGATCGCGTCCACCGAGATTATCTTGGTAACATGCCCTGCCTTGGATATTTTTATCGTGTAGGTCTTTTGTATCGGAAGTTGGAAGGCAACCCATCCTCCAATGTCCGATTCCATTTTCTGAACAACGATAGAGGAAGTATCGGAATAAATTTTTACAAATACTTTATCAAGTTTTTTCTTACCATAGGATATTTGTCCCTTCATATCGAGAAAGTGTTTTTGCTTGGTTGAATCATCCTGGAAAGAAGATGCGTAAGCAAAAGAAACTCCTCTGCCGGAAATCAAACAAGTGATCAGTAGAATTAAAAACCTTTCATACATTTTCAAAACGGATGGGGGTAAAGCGTAAAAATACTACTTTGCTTAATTGATGCAAATAAAAAAACCCAGACAAAAATGTCTGGGTTTTAAAAAGATTGAATATTATTTTTATCCTACGAGCGCTTTAAAATCAGCATTGTCACGGAACTTAAAGAACTCAAGGTCTTCTTTCGCTTTGCTCTTGAAGGATGCATCTTTGTTAATAGCAATTTTAAGATTATTGATAAGAAGGTCAGTAGTGCCTTTTCTTGCGCCAACAATTGCTTTCAGATAATAGGAAAGGGCATCTTCTTTTTCAGGGCTTGCGTCAAGTGTTGTGAGAGCGCCATCACCATTTCCGCTCAGCACTTTTGCAAGGGCAGAGTTGAAAGAATTTTCGCTTCCGAAGTTGGCAGTTGCGTCTCCGTATTTTCCATCGCGGATATTTACAATTCCTTTGTTGTGGTTGACTTCCATGGATGAACCGGCTTTGTTGTAGGAATCCATGGCAGATTTTCTGTCTCCGCTCCAGCGCATAAGAATTCCCAGATTGTTGTTTACCTGTTCGGCAGAAGAATTAAGCCCTTTTGCCTTATCCATGGCAGTTTGAGCGTCAGTTGGTTTGTTTAACAAAATGTTGCAATACCCAACGTTGTTGGAACATCTCCAGTCATTGCCAAACAAACGGTCAGCATTTTTATAGATGCCAAGTTTTATGTTGATGTCGCTGGTGAGAGTAGCAGCGTAAAGGATTTCATCATTCGCCAGACTATCAGGATAAGAAGCGGCAAGTTTTGAGATTTCGTCATCGGGGCGGCTCATCTGCTCGCAGTTCCATGTGGTAACGCTTCTGCGGAGTTTTGGAAGAATTGTTTCAGCCACTTCTTTATAAGTAGCAGAAAGATTTTTAATTTCTGATTCGCGTTTGTCGCCATCAGGATACATTTCAAGAACGCGGAGGATAAGTTCTTTATCCTTCAGGCTTGATTGCTGCATGAGCATTTTGAAACCATCCCAGTCTTCGGCAGTGGTTTTTGTAGTCCAGAATGCTTCAACTTCTCCTCCGGGAATCATTTGCATTTTGTCCTTTGCTTTTCCTTTAGCGAGATTGCCATAGTATTTTGAAGTCACTTTGGCGCGGTTGTCAGCAAGGTTTTCGTTGATGGTTAATTCTCCGTCAGGCGATGCGTAAGCAGAAATGCTTGCGCCTTTGAAGACAAACCTTTTTGCAACTCGTTTTTCTACAATGAATTTTTGTGTCGCAGTCATGCTTTCGCCTTTTTGTTCTGACGAGCGAAGGTCAGATTGATTCACAAGGAAGAAAATCTCAGTGGTTTGCGTTACGGGATAGGATTTCTGAAAATTATCTTTTCCAAGGAGTGGCTTCTCATCATTCTTAACGAGAAGAGGAGTGATGATGGTTCCGTCACCGATTTTTTTAGCAGGAAAATCTTTTTCCTTTTTCTTTTGCTTTCCTTTGATTCGCACTTCAAGGTCGCAGTTTTTCATTTCAGGAATGTAAACAGTTTTATCAGTGTATGAAAAACTTCCGCCTTCTTTAAAGGCAACAGTGGTTCCGCTTCCTTCTGTTACTTTTTCTCCTTTTACAGATACAGGTTTAAGCGCTTTTTCTCCGCCATTGTATTTGAGGATAGGAGTGATGGTGAGTTCAACTTTCTTGGCAAAATACTTTGGGTCATATTTTCCGCTCACAGTTACAACCACAGTATCGCCATGCATTTCAAGCGGATTGGGTTTAACTTCATACTTTACCATCTTGTCATATTTCTTCATCATTGAACCTAAGCCAGCGCAAGACGCAAGTCCTGCAACAGCGAGGATTGATAAAGCAACATTTTGGATTTGGTTTTTCATATTAATTAATGAATTAATGGGTTTGGTTTCAGGGGATTGAATGTTAAGAATTCAGCAAAAGTAATTAATTTTCTAAAAGTCCAAATTTTTTTATTAAATGGTGTTAACAACGAAAATAATGCAAAATTGAAGAAAATCAGGTATCTATTACATGACTAAACTGACTTCAAGTTTATCAGTGCAATCTTGCAGAAGTATTTTAATTGATTTACCAAGAACCGGGTGAATCAATCCGCTGGCTATTTCATTAAGAGGAACAAGAGTAAATTTTCTTTCATGAAGGTGCGGATGAGGAATTTGAAGATGAGCAGATTGGAGGATTAGCTTATTGAAGAAAAGAATATCAATGTCTATCTTTCTTGCTTCCCATTTGTTTGCCCGTTCTCTGCCGAGTTGTTTTTCTATCAAAAGAATTTCTTCAAGCAGCTTTTCCGCTGATAGGATGGTTTCAACGCAGATTGCCTGATTCAGAAAATCATTTTGGTTTTGAATACCCCAGGCCTTTGTATTATATAAAGAGGATTTTAAAATCACTTTCCCGATTTTCTTTTCAATGTGACCAATGGCACATGGCAGAAATTTTTCTCTTTTTCCCATATTACTTCCAATCAAGAGATAGGTGATGTTTTTTTTCACCCAGCGAAATTACTTAACATTTATTAAAAAGAATGATTCCCTCCCGTTATTCATTTTACTTATGTTTGCACACACTAAAAACAAATCACATGAGTAATTTCTGGAGTTCATTTTGGGGTTCAATCGTTGGTTTCATTGTCGCTAATATAGTCTGGGCAATAATCGGATTGTTTATTTTCTTCATGGTCATCGGTTCCATGATTGGCAATCTTTCAAACTTTTCCGAAAGAGATAAGAAGCCAATCACTGTAAAATCTAATTCCGTTCTTTACATTACGTTTGAAGGGCAGATTGTTGAACGCGGCTCAAAAAATCCTTTTCAGAATTTTAATTTTTCCAATCCTGAGAACATGCCTCTTGGTTTGAATGATATTCTTTCCAATCTTGAAAAAGCAAAAGAAGATGATAATATAAAAGGAATTTATCTTGACATTACTTCCATTCCTGCAGGCATAGCCACGCTCGAAGAAATCCGAAACGCGCTTCTTGATTTTAAATCCTCAAAAAAATTTATTGTGGCTTACAGCGAAGGTTACGCGCAGGGAGCTTACTACCTTGCCACTGCAGCAGATAAAATTTATCTGAATCCGGAGGGGATGGTTGATTTCAAAGGATTGAGCCGACAAATTATGTTTTACAAAAATCTTCTGGAGAAACTTGAAGTGAATATGCAGATTTTCCGCCATGGAAAATTCAAGAGCGCTACGGAGCCATTCTTTCTGGAGAAAATGAGCCCTGCCAACCGCGAGCAAACGATGACGTATATAAATTCCATCTGGGATTATTTATTGGAAGGAATTTCAAAGCAAAGAAATATTTCCGTTGATGAATTGAACAGGTATGCTGATAACATGCTTGTTACAGATGGAGAAAGCGCGCTTAAATATAAACTGGTTGACCAGCTAGTTTACAAAGATGAAATGCTTGATATACTTTCCGGATTGGTAGGTGTAAAGTCAGCAGAGAAAATCAATTACGTTTCGATGCATAAATACACACGGGCTCCTGAAAAACATGCAGATGTTTACACAAAAAATAAAATCGCGGTGGTGTATGCTTCCGGCAGTATTGAAGGTGGAGAAGGCGATGATGAAACAATCGGCTCTGAACGGATTTCAAAAGCAATACGCCAAGCAAGACTGGACAGCAATGTAAAAGCAATCGTACTGCGTGTAAATTCCCCGGGCGGAAGTTCGCTCGCATCGGATGTAATATGGCGTGAAATGATTTTAGTGAAACAGGCAAAACCAGTTGTTGTTTCTATGGGAGATGTTGCCGCTTCGGGCGGATATTATATTTCATGCGCGGCAGATGCCATTGTTGCGCATCAAAATACCATCACAGGTTCAATCGGTGTGTTTGGAGTTTTTCCGAATATGGAAAAACTTTTTGGGAACAAGTTGGGAATCAATGTAGATACTGTGAAAACCAATAAACATTCTGATTTTGGAAATCCTTTCCGCGCTGTAGCGAAAGAAGAAACAGATGTGATTCAAAAATGGATTGAAGATGTTTACACTGATTTTATCAGTAAAGTGGTAAAGGAAGAAATATGACTCCAGATCAGGTTGACAGCATCGGACAGGGAAGAGTATGGAGCGGTGTGGATGGAAAACGCATTGGCTTAGTGGATGAGTTTGGGGGAATAAAAGATGCCATCGCTCTTGCCGCTAAAAAGGCTGACCTTAAAGAATATAAACTTCTTGAACTGCCAAAACAGAAAGAGCCTTTTGAAGAATTCTTGAATGAGATTTTAGATAAAGATGAAATGGTGGAGAAAAAACTCAGACAGGAACTCGGCACTACTTACGATAATTACAAGCAGTTGAAAAACGTGATGAAGTATAAAGGAGTGCAGATGCGTTTGCCCTATGATGTGGTGATTTACTAACTATCTTCTTTTATCTCAAATCCTATTGCTTTCATATCGTTCCAGTAATCGGGATAAGATTTTTTTACAACAAGAGGATTCTTGATTTTTATTTCAGGATAAATTAGTGCAAGAGGAGCAAACGCCATTGCCATACGGTGATCATGATAGGTTTCAAATTCTAAATCCGGTTCAAAAGTCTTTTCTTTTCCGGATTTTGAATCATTCTCCTGAGTGTTTATCTCCAACGAAGCATCTCCTGTTTCCTGAGCAACAACACCAATTTTTTTCAGCTCTGCTTTCAATGCCTGAATGCGGTCAGTTTCCTTCTGTCGCAAAGTATATAAGCCGTTTAATTGTGTCGGCAATTTCTTGACTGCTGCTACTACCGCTGTTGTTTGAACAATGTCAGGATAATCTGAAAAGTCAAATCCTAATATCTCAGGACGATAATCTGTTTTTGTAAGTTGAATACCATCCTCAATATATTCTGTACTAACTCCAAAAAATCTGAATAAGTCGGCAATCACCGCATCTCCCTGAATAGATTTTCTTCTGAGTCCTTTTATTTTCAGTTCTGCTTCCTGCGCGAGTGAAACCATTTCATACCAGTAGGATGCTGCGCTCCAATCCGATTCAATATGATAATCCCATCCCTGATAATCTTGCCGCGGAATGGAAATGATATTATTATCCCATTTAAATTTTACTCCGAAATGTTCCAGCACCTTCAACGTCATCATAATGTAGGAGCGGGAAACAATTCTTCCTTTCAGGTGAATGTTCAATCCGTTTTCAAGCGTAGGAGCAATGAGGAGAAGCGCAGTGATAAACTGGCTGCTCACGCCTGCATCCATTTCAATATCTCCGCCTTTAAGTTTTGCACCTTCAATCTTAATAGGCGGACAGCCTTCCGTTCCAAGGTAAGTGATTTTTGCTCCAAGAGAATTGAGTGCATCCACCAATGTTTTTATCGGACGCTGGTTCATTCTTTCCGTGCCGGAAAGAATGCGGGTTCCTTCACGCGATGCAAAAAAAGCTGTTAGAAAACGAATAGTGGTTCCGCCAGGTCCGGTATAATAACTAACTTCTACATTAAGTCTTTTCAGAGTTTGGCTATGATCTCCTGCTGTTTCGTTTTTTAAAACCTCGGCAAGTATTTGTGTGTCCTGCGAGTCTGCCAGATTGGTTGTGCGGAAGCGCTGAGTGCTTAATGCCTGAACGAGAAGCACTCGGTTACTCTCGCTTTTAGATGCGGTGAGGTAAATGGTCCCTTTGAGAGTATTATCTGACTTTGAGATTTTGTATACCACCGCGTATGATGTCTGAAATCTGATTGCGAAACTACTAACTTTTTTGTTTTGGGGAAAGATGTAAAAGGCAATCTATACGAATAAGTCATTAAAAAGAATTATGGATTCTTCAATTAAATTTTCTGGACAAGAATTATTTATTTCTGCTTTTCCGATAGAACTTAGAAGCGTGAAATTTATTTCTGAATCTTTGTTCTTTTTATCTTGTTTCATTAACCCGATAAGATTTTTTATAGAAAACTTTATCTGGTTAGGTTTAAAAACAGAAATTATGAAAGAAATAATTTCATCCAGTTCTTCGCTCTTCAATCCAAGAATCTTTCTTGAAAGATATGCTTCGCAAATCATTCCTATGGCAATGGCTTCTCCGTGAAGTAATGATTTTTTTGTTTTAAGCGAAGCAGATTCAATCGCATGTCCGATGGTGTGTCCGAAGTTGAGCGTTTTTCTTAATCCGTTTTCATAAGGGTCGGCAGAAACTATTTTGTTTTTGATTTCTATTGAATGAAAAATGATGTTAACTCCCTTCTCCTTGAGGAGAAGGGTAGGGGACGAGGCATGTATTTGTTTCCAGTAATCTCTATCCGCAATCAATCCGTGTTTTATTACTTCGGCAAATCCTGAAACAAGTTCACGTTTGGCAAGTGTTTTTAAAAAATCCGGATCGATAAAAACCGCTTTCGGAAAAGCAAATGTTCCGATTTGATTTTTGAAATTAGAGAAATCTATTCCTGTTTTTCCGCCAACCGATGCGTCCACCTGCGCGAGGAGGGTAGTGGGTATGTTGATGAAATCAATTCCGCGTTTATAGGTTGAAGCGGAAAATCCTCCTATGTCCGTAATCATTCCGCCACCAAGATTTATCAGCAAAGATTTCCTGTCAGCGTTTTGTTTGGAAAGTTCCTTCCATATTTTTTCGCAGGTGTAGGTGGTTTTGTTTTTCTCTCCGCTTTTAATTTTAATAATTGATAATTGGCAGTTGTCTAATGATAATTTTTTAAGACAATGCCTCTTCGTATTCTCATCCACTAAAACAAAAACAGAAGAATATTTTTTCTCTGAAATGAAATTATTCAATTCGGAAAGAGAATCGTTTCCGATATATATGTTGCATTGAGTTGTTTTAATTATATTCACAAGAACAAAATTACTTTTCTTTCGCAACTGCAATTTCGTTTCTCATCGTCTGCTTCTGGTGATGAATGGATTCCTGATGAATGCTTTCAAAGATTTTCATTACGAAATCCGCAGTGAGATGTTTCTCCATTCCTTGCTTGGTTCTGTTTTTCACGATTTCGTTCCAGCGTGCGTTCTGTAAAATAGTGACTCCGGTTTGTTTTTTGAATTCACCGATAGAACGGGCAATTTCCATCCTGTTTGCGAGAAGATTAATTAGTTTGTTATCAAGTTCGTCAATTCTATCTCGGCAATCTTCCAGCGAACTGAGAAACTTTCTGTCCTCCACTGTAGAAAGCCGCAAGACAATATCTTTTATAATTTTATCAAGTTCCGCTGGTGTAACTTGTTGTTTCGCATCACTGAGTGCAGAAGCAGGATTGCAATGCGTTTCAATCATCAGTCCTTCATAATCAAGATCAATCGCAGTTTGAGAAACAGTAAACAACAATTCTCTGTTTCCGCAGATATGGCTTGGATCGCAAATCATCGGAATGTCGGGCATTCTTCGCTTGAGTTCAATCGGAAGCTCCCACATGGGTTTGTTTCTGTATTGAGATTTATCCGCTGATGAAAATCCTCTGTGTATCGCTCCGATTTTTGTGATGCCTGCTTTTTGAATGCGTTCAATCGCCCCCATCCATAAATCCAAATCCGCATTCACGGGATTCTTTATCAGCACCGGAATGTTCACGCCTTTTAATGCGTCAGCAATTTCCTGCACGCTGAATGGATTCACCGTAGTGCGCGCGCCAATCCAGAGAAAATCAATTCCCATTCTCAGCGCTTCGTATACGTGTTTCACATTCGCTACTTCAACAGCAGTAGGCAGACCTGTTTCCGCTTTTACTTTTTTCAGCCATTCAAGACCGATGCTTCCGATTCCTTCAAATTGTCCCGGGCGTGTTCTCGGTTTCCAAATCCCCGCACGGAAAATACTCGCTCTTTTCAGTGAAGCGATTTCTCTTGCAGTAGTCAGCACTTGTTCTTCAGTTTCCGCACTGCAGGGTCCTGCGATGATGAGCGGGCTTGAGAGCGTGAGTCCGAGGATATTTCTGATTTTAGTTGTTGCTTCCATGATTGTAAAATTACAATTTCTATTTTAATGACCCCGGCATGAACTCCCTGTGGTCTTGCCACAGGGATGAAATGCCGTTGCGCGAAGCGCAAAAGAGTATGTTTACTTCATGGTAGACACGAGCGAGGAGATATGGTACTGGCATCACAATGTATCGGAG